>JAJFIL010000259.1 GCA_021774965.1 Alphaproteobacteria bacterium | reverse complement strand
GCATCGGGCGTTTCAGAGGTTTGTCGTCGTTCTGTGTCATATCTCAGGCCTCAAAATTCAGGCTTCAGGTACTAAGCCTGGCTGGCGCGCAGGGCTTTCATGAACAATGAGCCCAATATCAGCGCAAGACCAAGCGAGATTACCATGTTCATGGCCGCAAGGGTAATCCCGAAAAACTCCCATTGGATCGCGTCGCACGGCACAGCATTGTCTGTCGCAATCCCCGCCATAAGCTCTTCAATTGTGGCCGTGCCTCCGCCTTCACCGTCAGGACCAGTGCAGGCTGAACCCCACCACTGGTGTTCCACGCCAACGTGATAGGCCCCCAGATAAGCACTCCACAGCATCAGTCCCATATTGGGCAGCAGCGCCCACATGCGCCAGCCTGCGGCATGTGGCGCCAGAATAGGAATGGCCAGGGTCGCTGCCGCAATGCCTGAGGCAATATACCAGGGGATGCGTTGCTCCAGGCATAGTGGGCAGGGGAAGAGCCCGCCAAACATCTGTAAATACCAGGCGCCACCCAAGGACAAGATGGCAGCCCCAAGGATCAGCATCTGCCCGCAGGTCGCAGGTTTATCAAGGGCAAGTGCGCAGAGTTTCGAAATCATGGAAGAAAACTAACGGCTTTGTTGTGCGATGAACAGAGCAACTCTTTGTCACATCGCTCGGATCACATTGGACTATGCATACCGGCCTAGCCAAACAGCATGCCCTGCAGCTGGGCCAGCCAGGCAAAGAACACGCTCGCGAAAAAGATCAGCATCAAGACCCAGAATGTGCCCAATACGGTGCCCACCAGTACCATCAACCCATCCCGCTCGATGAAGCCAACAGACATAATGACCACTGCGATGCCTGGGGTTGTATTGGTTAAGGGGAAAGGAAGCGCGATGGAGATGGCGAACACGATCATGAACAGACCGAATATTCGCTCTGCCCCTCCTTTGGTGAGGAAGGTCAATCGCGGGGCGCTGATGGCCTCTGCCCAGCCGAGGTATTTCTGGGCTCGTGCGGCGAGCGACTTGAAGGCCGAGCGGGGAAAGGTGCGTGCTTTCAGTTTCTCTGGCATCCACAGCGTATGACGCCCGGCGCTAATCTGCAGGGCAATTAGCAGCATGGGGACCGATACGACCTGAGGAATGACATAGATGAAAGGGACGCTGCAGGGCAGGGCCAGCACCAGCATCACGATGCCAAAGGCCCGGTCGGAGAGAGCCTCCAGCAATTCCCCCACGCTGATCTCCTCGCTATCCGAGGCGTTCGCCAGTTGGATCAAGAGGTCCGATGTGCGGGTTTGGGCACGGGGCTGGTCAGGTGAAGGGCTCATAGTCAAGGCGATTAGCAGGGGTTCGAGGAGCTGTCCATGGGGCTCCATATGACGGGAGAATGAGGCGCGGCAAAGGCAGTGCTTGACCGCGAAGCTTTGGTGGGTATGATCCCGGCCCTTGAGCAGAGCATACGTGCCCTCTCAGCCCCTGTGGCGGAACTGGTAGACGCGCGGGATTCAAAATCCCGTTCCTTTACGGGAGTGTCGGTTCGATTCCGACCGGGGGCACCATCCTGCTTCGCGCGTGCCGCGCTTCGCAGGATAAATCCTCCGTAGCCTTGGCGAAGGAGGGCAGGTCCGATTTTCCCAAGGTTACGAAATTTGCTTGTTCTGCTGACAGCTGTTCAGACGCAATCTGCGACAGGCCTAGGCTGTGTCTGTTAAACCCGCTTTCCGGGTGCCGGCATTTGCACATCGTTGCTGAACATTTTTCGAAAGCGCAATCTCAACGCTTCTCCTGTGGCCCCACCATCACCGGTTAGGTCTTGCTGCAAGATTAGCCTGAGGGCCTGGACGGTCTTGCTCACAAGCTTGAGGTCTTCGTCTGACAAAATTTCTCGATTGCGGACATAGTGTGCCGCCATGCCGCCCACACTGGTAATCAGGTTATAGTCAAAGCTGCTGCCTTGCCCCTGAATGACGTGGAGCTCACGAAAAAGCGCTACGGCATGCGAGGCTTGGGCGCCTTCGCTTCGGGCGATCTCGATCATTCCATCGATCTCATCGAGGCGAACAATGGTATCCGCCTTGAATTGTTCCGAAATATCCGCCACGGAATTGCGAATGCGCGCGAGAGATTCACTCATCGAACTACCGTCGTCGTTCATTTAGCCCTACTCCTTCTGGTCATGAGGCATTTCGTGTCTGGTCGCTCGGGGGATTTCGATCCTGATCGCTGTCCGATTGCCGTTTCTCATCAAACTCATCGAGCTGTGTAAACAGATCATCGAAAGCTGAATCAACTTCGTCGGTTTGGCTCTTTTCTGATGCCGGTAAACGGCTGCGTGCGTCGGTGGCACTAGCCACGGCAGATGGGGATCCGAAGGTCTGTCGAGCTATCGCGGAAAAGAGTGCCTCAGGGTCAATGGGTTTGGAGACATAGTCATTCATTCCGCTCGCCAGATAAACCTCCCTGTCCCCTTTCATGGCGTTCGCCGTAAGGGCAATGATCGGGATTTTGCTTTTTGGCCCCGGCAGCTTTCTGATGCAATGGGCTGCTTCACTGCCATCCATGACCGGCATGCTGACATCCATCAAGATCAGATCGTAGGTGTTCTGTGACACCGCATCAACGGCTTCCTGTCCGTTTTCAACAATCTCAAATTTCCAGCCCATACCAGTGAGCATTTTTGAGATGATCAATTGGTTCAGGGAGTTATCCTCGGCCACTAGAATATGAACGGATTGCGGCACCTGATCTGTCAGGTCTGTAACCATGAACGGTGTGTCTGAGCGAATTGGGGCGTTTCTTTCCTCTCCAATTTCACCGCGCAAGGTGAACCAGAAAGTCGAACCGGCGCCCGGTGCCGAGGTGACGCCGATTTCACCACCCATCAAGGTGACCAGGCTTTTGCAGATGGAAAGACCAAGGCCCGTACCGCCGTAGATGCGGGTAGTTGATTGATCCGCCTGACGGAACCTATCGAACACCGTATTTGCCTGCGTTTCCGTCATTCCGATGCCGGTGTCTGAGATCTCAAATCTGTTTTCAACAGATCCATCATCATTCAAATTTTGTTGCAAGGTGATACGAACGGTGCCTGTTTCTGTGAACTTGTTTGCGTTGCCAAGAAGGTTCTGAATGATTTGTCTCGTGCGCACGGAATCCATAACCACAAATGGTGCAATTAGGTCTCCTATGACCACCGCTTCATATTGAACGCCTTTATCGATTATCTGTGGGCGCAATATGGAGGAGGACGAGGATAATATAGCGGCAATATTGACGGTCGTTTCTTCGAGTTCAACTTTCCCGGCCTCAATTTTTGCCAGGTCCAGAATGTCATTCAATATGATCAGAAGGTTTTGTCCGGCGTCCTTGATGGTGCGAATGTCATTCCGTATTTCTTTGGGCAGATCCGTTGATAACATGTGGTTTGCCATACCCAACACCCCATTCATGGGCGTGCGAATTTCGTGACTCATGCTGGCGAGAAATTCAGATTTTGTCTTGTTGGCTTGTTCCGCCTCAACGCTGAGCTCCAAGTAACGTTGAGCCTCACTCTGGATGCGCTCATTGGCATCGCGAAGATCAAGATTGTTCGTCTCAATCTCGTGCAAAGCATTTTCGAGCTCATCGGCCTGGGCTCTTTCGTTTGTTATGTCGCGTATCACACCAACGACTTTGGTTACTCCATCAAGTTCAAACTCATTGATGACAAGATCCATGGGGAAAACTGAGCCGTCTTTCCTCATGCCCTCAAGATTGCGCCTTTGGCCAATGACCCTGGACGCCTTGTCGGAAGGGCCAGCCGAACTGGAGCTGAGCCCCTTGGTCATGTATTCAGCATGATGAACAGCCACAGAGGGCGGCATCAATACAGTTACATTGCGGCCCAACAGGTCTTCGGCCACATGGCCAAAGATCCGTTCAATGGATGGATTGACAGCCTCAATAACTCCATCAGCATTTATTGTCACAAGGCCGTCTGCGATTACCGCCATGGTCGAGCGTTGCTTTCTTTCACTTGCTTCTGTTCTTTCCCGTGCCTTTTCGAGGAAATCCTCTTGGGCGCGTTCCAGGGTAACGTCACGGATGATCCCGACGACCTTCCTTTCGCCTCCAACCTCGAATCCATCGACAGAGAGTTCTATTGGAAAGATCGTTCCATCCTTGCGCCTTCCCTCAAGGTCACGCCTGTTTCCAATTACTTTGGAACTGGTTAGCCCGGCGCTTTGAGCCAGGTAGGCATCATGGTTGTCTGCCACGGAATTTGGCATGAGCATGGAAACGTTTTTACCGATCAGCTCCTCAGAGCCATATCCAAACATACGCTCCGTAGCAGGATTAACAGCCTCGACCATGCCGCGGGTGTTGATGGTCAGGATGCCATCAGAGATGACGGCAAGCGTTGCAGCCAGTTTACGCCGACTGGATTCGGCACCATCGGCGCTGGCTTTCTCATGCTGAAAAACGGCAGACATGCTGAAGATCAATCCGGTCAGAACACAGGCATAGGATACTTTCTTCAATAGGTGTGCTGCATCAAACTGCATATCAAACACCTGGCCGGAGAATGACATGAATACGGTTTGTCCAATCAGGCCGACGATCAAGGAGACGACAACCCAGTGTTCGAATTGATTGCTCTTCCAAGCACCTTTTTTCAGGTAGCCAATCAAGGCAATCGCTAAAAGGAAAGCAGGTGCGAATTCTTCAGGCCGGTGGAAGATAAACTCTGGATAATATGCGCGTGGAAGGGGCACCAGCGTAAAGAACAGAAAACTACCAACTGTTACTGTGATAGCTAGAAGATAGATTGACCATTCAGCATTGCGTTTTTTGTTCTCCAAGTCGCCCAAGTCGCCCAAGTCGCTTCTCTGGCTCCATGCCAACAGGCTGAAACACATGAAGGCGGACAAGAATAATCGCGAGGCCAGCCAGCTCCATGGGACGAGTGCCGGCATGTCCGAGGGCATGTAAGGTTGGAAATAGGCTGACGTTACCACCGCGTGATAAGCATCCAGCGCAGAGGTTCCCAAAAACCCCACACCAAGCCAGAGAAAGATCATTTCTCTATTCGTGTAATAGCGCGCTAGCGCCATGACGCCGACAATCAAAGCCAGAATTGTGGCAACGGCTTCCATGATCGAGTGGATTGTCGTATCGCCAACCCAGGTGGAGCCACGCAACATCACGTAAGCGCCTGTCAGGCCTATGGCCAAAACCAGGTAGGTGAGGATACGTTTGCTTTGCAAACTGCCGAGCAACTGATTGGCGTCTGCGGTCTGATCTGAATCTTGTCGTACGCCCTGCAAGAACCCCATGCCAAGCTTCCTGTGTTGAGGTGGAAGGATTTTCCCACACAGGAGTTTTGATGGAATTCTGTTAAAAATTTAAGAAAATCAAAGAGTTACTATCGTTGGTAGATTTTGGTGCTGCCGGAGAACGCCCCTACAAAGTTTGTCAGAAATTTATGCCCTCTAAGCTTGGGGATTTTGATTGATCCATGTCAGCGGTCACTCATCACACAATGGATATATGTACTTTACAGATGTGTTCTATTTACCTTGAATAGGGCGGAAACCTGCCGCAAAGCGCGGAACGTATTCTCACATGTAAATTAGGTGCGGCACCCAAGATATCGATCCTGCTGATTTGTTCATGTCAGGTTCAGCGCATTTGCTTTTTGCTGCTTTCTCGCCTTGCGGTTTCGCCGCGGGCAAAGTCTTTGGAGGGACATCATGAGAAATTTATTATCCAATTTGGCCATTTGTGCAGCTGCCGTATCTATGGCCAGCGCCATAGTTCCAGCTCAGGCCCAGGATATTTCCGCGACGCCGACATATGGTGAGATTACATTGCGCGCAGGTTTTTCGCCGGATCCCTGGAGCCGGGACCTTCAGGCGGGTGGCAGCATTGATGCCCACACCTCCATTGGTGGGGATTGCCGCGGCATGGTTGCGAATGCACCCGACGTTGATCTTCAGTATACGGCGGGAACATTCCCTCTGTATTTTTCCGTCACCTCGGATGCAGACACGACATTGGTGATCAACTCACCGGATGGGCGCTGGGATTGTGAGGATGATTACACCGGCCTTGACCCGGCTGTGATTTTCGCCAACCCCTCTTCTGGGCTCTATAACATCTGGGTCGGCACTTATTCTTCCAGTTCAGGTCTTCAGGCGGCCACGATTCACATTTCAGAGCTTGAGGTTGTCACCGAAGCCAATTTGGGTGGCGGCGGCAGCTCAGCTGGCGGGCTGGATTTCTCCATGCCGCCGAACTTTGGCTCAACCGACCTGCCAGCCGGTTTCTCCTCTGATCCTCATACTGTGGTCATAACGGCAGGCGGCACCGTCAGTGTGAGTGATGCGGTTGGAAGCGTCTGCAACGGATATGCGAATGGTTTTGCATCTGCGGCACCTGATTATTCGGTGAGCTACCAGTCCGGATCATTCCCGCTCCATTTCAATGCGGTTTCCGATTCAGACACCACCATGGTGATCAATGGTCCAAACGGCCAATGGTATTGCGATGATGATAGCGGCGATGGCCTGAACCCCAGCATCGTTTTTGATAGCCCCCAGTCTGGACGCTATGATGTCTGGATCGGCACATTCTCCAGTGCTGGCAGTTATCCGCAAGCCACACTTTATGTTTCCGAGTTGGGCTTGACCAACACGACACCAACAAAAGGGCCGTCCAGCAATGTAGATTGGACCATGGCCCCCACTTACGGTTCCATTGAGCTGGATTCAGGCTTCTGGCCTGATCCGCATTCTGTTGGGCTTGATGCTGGCGGTACCTATAGCGCCAATACGGAAGTGGGCAGTCACTGCCGCGGATATATCGCTCAGGCCCCGGACTATGATGTTTATTACACGGCTGGCTCCCTGCCGCTTTACTTCACGGTGGATGCACCTCGGGACACCACATTGGTGATCCGCGATCCCAATGGGCAATGGATTTGTGATGACGATGGTGGCGAGGGTCTGAACCCTCAGATCACGTTCGATCATCCTGTCTCAGGTCTTTATGACGTCTGGGTTGGCACCTATTCGGATAGTGGCGATTATCCCGCCTCAACGCTCTATGTTTCCGAAATCGGAGCCAGCAGCGGTGGCAATGCTCCCAACTCCGGGAACATCGACCTAACGCTCGAGCCCTCCTATGGCAGAGACACACTGAATGGCAGCTTCTCGCCGGATCCGTACACGATCTCGCTCAGCGCAGGGGGCAGTCAGGATGCATCCGTGCTGGGGTCTAGCTGCCGCGGCATGGTGGCCAGTGCCCCTGATTTTAACCTCACCTATAATGCGACCACCTGGCCGCTTTATATCTCGGCTTCCAGCAGCGCAGATACCACTATTGTGGTCAACGCACCGGATGGTCAGTGGTATTGCTCGGATGATTACAGCGGCCTGAATCCTGCTGTTGTGTTCAACAATGCGCAATCGGGGCTCTATAACATCTGGGTCGGAACCTATTCCGACACGAGCAATCTTCCGCCCGCCACGTTGTTTATTTCAGAGCTTGAAGCGCACTTCTAATCTGCATTGCCTTTTGGGCTTTGATGCGGGCGTCTCTATCCAGAGGCGCCCGTTTCATGTCAGGCTAGGCCATGACGAGCTCAAGCGAACCGAAACTCAATCGCGCTTTGGGACTGCCGCTTCTGACCCTTTACGGGCTCGGTACCGTATTGGGGGCGGGCATCTACGTGCTCATCGGAGAAGTGGCCGGACGCACGGGCGGATTTGCGCCGATTTCCTTTCTCATCGCCTCTGCCCTTTCAGCCCTGACCGCCTTTAGTTTTGCAGAACTAGGAGGCCGTTTTCCCAAAAGCGCGGGCGAGGCGGTCTATGTGCAGGAAGGTTTCGGTCGACGAGAGCTCTCTTTGATTGTCGGTCTCATGGTGGCCTTGGCGGGCATTATCTCCTCAGCGGCCATCGCCCAGGGTTTTGCAGGATACCTGTCCACCTTTGTGTCTGTGCCGGACGGCATCGCGGTTCTGGTGCTGGTGGTCTTCCTTACTGCGTTGGCGGCTTGGGGCATTGCTGAGTCTGTTATTACCGCTGCGGTCCTGACTGTCATCGAAGCTGGAGCCTTGATCCTGATCGTCATTCTGGGCGCGCCTGAGGCCGTGATGTCCTTGGGAACACCTGTTGCACCAATAAATGGTCCTGTGACCGGAATTGCCATTCTATCCGGCGCGGTGTTGGCGTTTTATGCCTTCATCGGCTTTGAAGACATGGTCAATGTGGCCGAAGAAGTTCGCGATGCGCCGCACACGATAGGCAAAGCCATTTTCCTGGTGGTGATCGTCACAGCCGTACTTTATGTCAGTGTTGCCTTTGTTGCTGTACGGACGGTTCCGGCTGCTGAGCTTGCCACCAGTCCCGCTCCCATGGCGCTATTGTTTGAGCGGCTCACCAACCTGCCACCCCAGATCATGAGCCTTGTTGCCATGCTGGCCGTGGTCAATGGCGCCCTCATTCAGATCATCATGTCCGCCCGAGTGCTCTATGGGCTCTCGCACCAAGGGACTCTTCCGGCACTCTTTGGCGAGGTTCATACGGTAACACGCACGCCTCTCAAGGGTACGATCATCGTGGGAGTTGCGGTTCTGATTGCTACGCTGCTTCTGCCTCTTGTAACATTGGCGCAAGTGACATCTGCCCTTGTTCTGGTGGTATTCACTGTCGTGAATCTTGCGCTTGTTCTGGTGAAACGGCAGGGCCCAGCGCCTGAAGGGGCATGGGAAGTACCCATGGCCGTGCCAATCTTGGGCGCAATGAGTGCGGCGACGTTCGGAGTTTTTGCAATAATGGAAGTTGCGCGCGGCTGGAGCTAAGCTCCGTTGAAGTGGCCCCAGATGGTCCAGATGCCAATCGCCACAAACCCTACTCCAGCAATGAGGTTGAGCGGAACCGCGGTAAGATATCGCTCGGCGGTGGAGCCCAGAACGACAGCGATGCCGGTAGAGGCAACCAGGGCAGCGGAAGCTGCCAAGAACACCATAAACGGTGTGTGCTCTTCGGAGGCTGCAAACAAAAGGGTTGCGATTTGTGTCTTGTCTCCCAACTCAGCCAGAAAAACAGCGGTGAACACAACAAGCAGCTGGTTCATGGGATACCTCGTTTGGATTGATGTTTATTGGGCTTAGTAACTCTTGGCAAAAATCGCCATGCGCGTTGCCGCAGCACCTGTAAGCACGCAAGTTCCCGTGCCGCCGGGCTGATCCAATGGGATGCAGCGAACGGTAACGGCAAGTTCCTTTAAGCTTTCTTCGCTTTCTGCGCTCTCACACCACCAGGCTTTCACAAAGCCGCCGGTTGCGTTGAACGTATTGCCCTTGAGCTCATTGAAGTAGGCTTCAAACTCTTCGCGCGTCGTGATGTCATCGCGACTGCGTGCTGCACGATATTCCTTGGCTTGGTCGAACAAGGTGGATTGGATGTTCCACAGGGTATCTTCCAGGTTTCCTGCAATCTCATCTATTGTGAGGAATTGCTTCTTCTCCCGCACCTGATCGCGGCGGGTAAAGGCGGCTTTGCCTTCCTCAATGTCCCGAGGGCCCACTTCCAGAATAATTGGTGCGCCCTTGCGAACCCAATCCCAGCGTTTTTCAGAAGACTGGATCAAGCGGCTATCTACACGCACGCGCGTGCGTTCATCGTCAAAGCGTACATCACGTAGTTGCGCGGCAACCTTTTCCGCATATTCCATCACCATGTCGCGCTGACTGTCATCTCGCATTATGGGCACGATCACTACATGTTCCGGCGCCATGCGTGGAGGCACGCGCAAGCCGTCATCATCGGAATGGGTCATAATTAAGCCGCCAATAAGCCGCGTGGAGGTGCCCCAGCTTGTGGTGTGGCAATGTTCCCAATCGCCTTTGGCATCTTGATAGCGAATGTCTGCGGCCTTGGCGAAGTTTTGACCCAGATAGTGGGACGTGCCCGACTGAAGCGCCTTGCCGTCCTGCATCATGGCTTCAATGGTGAACGTATCGACCGCGCCGGGGAAACGCTCGCCTGCGGACTTGGCCCCGCAGATCACGGGGATGGCCATGTGCTCTTCCACGATCTCGCGATAGACCTCAAGCATGGTCATAACCTCTTCCCGCGCTTCTTCTTCCGTGGCGTGGGCGGTGTGGCCTTCCTGCCAGAGGAATTCAGAAGTGCGTAGAAACAGGCGAGGGCGCATTTCCCAGCGCATCACGTTGGCCCATTGATTGATCTTGAGGGGTAGGTCGCGATAGCTGCGGATCCAGCGCGCGAAAGCCTCCCCGATGATGGTCTCGGACGTTGGCCGGATCACCAGGGGTTCTTCCAATTCTCCGGCAGGCACCAGCTTGCCGTCTTTGCCTTCCAGGCGGTGGTGGGTGACCACGGCCATTTCCTTGGCAAAGCCCTCTACGTGATCGGCCTCTTTCTCCAGGAAACGCAAGGGGATCAGCAGAGGGAAGTAGGCATTCTCATGGCCCGTTTCCTTGAAACGCCGGTCCATGGCCTTTTGCACAGCTTCCCATAGGGCATAGCCGTGAGGCCGGATTATCATGCAGCCGCGTACCGGCGCGTTCTCCGCAAGATCTGCCCCTTTGATGACTTGCTGGAACCACTCGTTGTAGTCCGTATCGCGGGTGGGCGTGATTGCGGTTCTGTTCTGCTTGGCCATGGGATTTGTCCGGCTGATATTGTGAATTTCATTGATGCTTAGCGCGGGGGGGGCTGGGCCTCAAGCTTTGCCTGCGAAATTCTGGGTCTCGACAGAAGAATGGTCTCAAGGCGCATCACATTGAGGTGCGATAAAGCGCGCCAGCGGCCAGCAATGCTTGACCCCTTCTGCCCCGCACTTAATGTGGCTCCCAGCGAAGCCATGGCCGTGGTCCGCGATCTTTTACCCCCGGGGAGACCTATGAGTTTTTTCAAACAATTGGGCCGCGATCTCACCTATCTGCGGACGCTCATCAATCTTGGTCGGATACTAATGCCGGTCGCCAATGACCCGACCATGACCGCTGCTGATTTGGTGGAAAAATGGGCGCGGGAGACCCCGGACAAAGAAGCGCTGGTCTTCGGCAATCGAAGCTACACCTACGCGGAATACAATGCAGAAGGGGACAAATACGCCCATTGGGCCTTGGCGCAGGGGCTGGGCAAGGACGATGTAGTTGCCCTTTTGATGGAAAACCGGCCGGAATATCTGTTTACCTGGCTGGGCATGGCCAAGGTGGGGATTATCACGGCGCTCATCAACACCAACCTCAAAGGGCACGCGCTTGCCCATAGCGTGAACCTTGCGGGCGCAAAGCACCTGATCCTGGGCTCGGAGATGGCCGATAGCTATTTGAGTGCCAAGGATCAGTTCGAGCCTCGCCTGCCGGTTTGGCTGCAAAGACCTATTGAAGAGCCGGAAAAGCAAACGGCCGCCTCTGAGGTTGTGGTCGAAGGGTCAAATGACCTGGACAGCTCCCTTGCCAGCCAGCCTTCCACGCCTTTGGGCCGTGAGGCGCGGCCTGATTTGTTGGGCAAGGACATATGCTTCTTTATTTACACCAGCGGCACCACGGGCCTGCCCAAGGCAGCGCGGTTCTCGCACATCCGCGTGGTCGCGGGCGGGGGGCTGTTTTCTCTTTCCATCGAGACCAAGGCCAGCGACCGGATTTATATCCCGCTGCCCCTCTATCATTCTGCTGGCGGCGTGGCAGCCGTGGGGATTGCGCTTTTTCCAGGGGCGACGATCGTTTTGGCGCGCAAGTTCTCAGCCACTCAATTCTGGTCAGACTGCGTCAAACACAAGGTCACCTTGTTCCAATATATCGGCGAGCTCTGCCGCTATCTTTTGAATACGGAACCCCATCCGGACGAGCGCGCTCACAATGTGCGCGGCTGCGTGGGCAATGGCTTGCGCCCCGAAGTGTGGCGGCCCTTCCAGAAGCGTTTCAATATCCCGCGTATCGTGGAGTTCTATGGGGCCACCGAAGGTAATATCAATCTCTTCAACTTCGACGGCTATCCCGGGGCCGTTGGGCGTATCACCAAACTCTCTCGCAAAGCGGTTTATGATCACGTCAAGTTTGTGAAGTTCGATGTGGACACAGAAGAGCCCGTGCGTGGGCCCGATGGTCATTGCATTGAATGCGCTATTGATGAGACCGGCGAGATGATAGGGCGCATCACGGACGAGCCCGGTCGAGGCTTTGATGGCTATGGCGACAAGTCTGCCAATTCAAAGAAAATATTGGAAAACGCGTTTGGCGCTGGCGACAAATGGTTCCGTACTGGGGATCTGTTGAAGATCGACAAGCGCGGCTATATTTTCTTCATGGACCGCATTGGCGATACGTTCCGCTGGAAGGGCGAAAATGTTGCGACCTCCGAAGTGAGTGAAGCGCTTTCCATTTTTGAAGGCATCAAGGAAGCAAATGTCTATGGGGTGAAAGTGCCGGGCGCAGACGGGCGTGCTGGCATGGCTGCCGTTGTTGCGGATGGAGACCTAGATCTTGAAGCCTTTAGCCAGCATATTAAGCAAGAGCTGCCCGCCTATTCCAGGCCCCTGTTCTTGAGATTGCTGCCTGAAATGGAAATCACCGGAACTTTCAAACACCGCAAGGTGGAGCTGGTGAAAGATGGATTTGATGCAGCAAAAAGCGCCGATCCGCTTTTCTTCTTTGATGATGTGGCCGGGATATTTGTTCCGCTGACAGATGATCTTTATGAAAAAATCGCAGGCGGCGGACTAAGGCTCTAGGGCAGGCTTAGCCGTCTTCTGCCAGGCGGATGCCGGAGAATTGCCAGCGCTGTTGCGGGTAGAAGAAGTTGCGGTAACTTGCTCGCATATGCCCCTCTGGTGTAGCGCAAGAGACCCCGCGCAGCACCATATGGTTGCTCATGAACTTGCCATTGTATTCGCCCACCGCACCGGGAGGCATGCGGTATCCGGGGTAGGGGGAGTAACTGCTCTGGGTCCATTCCCAGCAATCGCCAAACATCTGCCGCAAAGGCGCTTTGCTGCCATTGACCGTCGTCGGGTGGGGTGAGGTGCCGGGGCTAAGGAAATTGCCTTCAATTAACTGCGGGCTTGCTGCAACTTCCCATTCACCTTCCCGGGGCAACCGTTTTCCCGTCCAGGCGGCATAGGCAGCAGCTTCATAAAAGCTGATGTGAGTTACCGGCGCATGAGGGGTTATCGGCGCGCGGCCATGGAGCGTGAACTCGGACCATCCATCTTCCGTTGATCGCCAATAAAGAGGTGCCGTCCAGGTTTCCTGGTTCACTAACGCCCAGCCATCGCTGAGCCAAAGAGCGGCAGTTTCATAGCCGCCATCTTCCATGAAATTTTGATATTCAGCATTTGTAACAAGGCGGTTTGCCAGGCGGAAAGGCTCAAGGTGACTTTTGTGACGAGGGCCTTCGTTGTCGAAAGCAAATTCCTCCAGCTCCCAATTCACACCGGTCTGAGCGATACCGCCGTCAAATCTTACCCAACCTAGCGAAGGGGCGCCATCATCGCTAACAGGGTCAGGCGCTGTAAAGGCAGCAGGATCAGCTGGATTAAATGAGAGCCCGTGCTTTATGTCGGTACACAGAAGTTCTTGATGTTGCTGCTCATGATTAAGGCCCAGGCGGACGAGTTGGCGGACTTTGGCAAAGCTGTTGTCGCTGACATTACGGATCAGTTTGACCATGGCCTTATCAACGTGGGCGCGATAGGCTCGAACTTCTTCTGCGCCCGGGCGAGTGATCATACCCCTTTGAGCTCTGGGGTATTGCGCCCCGACACTGTTGTAATAGGAATTAAACAGGTACTCATAGCTCTCATCAAATGGCACATAACCGGCGGCAAACGGCTTCAGGATAAAAGTTTCAAACAACCAGCTTGTGTGTGCCAGATGCCATTTCACCGGGCTTGCATCCGTCATGGACTGAATGGTTTGGTCTTCGGCCGAGAAAGGGGCGGCGAGTGCTTCGCTTGCGCTCCGCACTTGATCAAATATCTTGACCAAAACCTCACGAGGGCTTCTGGCGGTGATGGCATCAGTCATGACGACCTCTTGCAGCTTTGACGTTATGGGGCGGGAGTTTTGCAGGGTCTTTTGGCAAATTCAACTCTTGAAATCTCAATTCACAGCCTTGTTAAGCCTGATCGCGCTGGTTTACCGTCACTCTCCTCGAAATAAGGAAGATCCGATGAGTGAGCTTGGCCCCCGCGCCCAGGATATCTTGCAGTTCTGGTTTACTGAAATCGAAACCAAGCGATGGTTCAATTCCGATCCCGAGTTTGATGCTCTTCTGCGCGAACGGTTTCAGAAAATCCACGCTCTAGGGGCAAAGGGCGGACTGGACAGTTGGGTGGAGCAGGCACCGAGCGCGCTGGCCTTGGTCATTCTGCTCGATCAGATGTCACGGAATATGTATCGCGGGACGGAACAAGCCTTTGCTCAGGATGCCAAAGCGCTGGAGCTGGCAGAAGCTGCGATTTCTGCGGGGCACGATATGGCGACAGATGCCACTGCTCGCGCATTTTTCTACATGCCGCATATGCATAGCGAGGATATTGCCATGCAAGACCGCTGTGTTGAGCTGATCACAGAGCGCCTGGGGGAGGGCTCAACAAACTTGCCCCATGCCATCTGGCATCGGGACGTGATCGCCCGTTTTGGGCGGTTTCCCTTCCGCAACAAAGCGCTGGCCCGGGAGAGTACCGAAGAGGAAACAGCCTTCCTGGAACAAGAGAATGTGCCTGATTAGCCGGGCACATTTTGCCCAATGGCAAGGCTGGTTGCCCACCGAAAGGCTTGGCATTTTCAGGTATTGCAGAAAACAGCCATATCTGGTGCTCTCGTTTATGGCCCGATGATTGCTTCATCTCCTTTCATGATTACAGAAGATGATTATTTGCAAATCGCAGAAACCCTGATCCGCCGCCATGGGGCTAATGCGCTTCACTGGGCCGATCTGGCAATTGATGACCTCGATACAAAAGGCGAGCAAGACAGCGCGGATCACTGGCGTTCTTTACGTGATGTGATTGGAAACCTGGTTGCTAGCGATCCAATCGACGTTCAACTGGCGCTAAATTAGACTTTCCTTAGTTACGCTGCACTGCGGTATGCATTGATCCAAATGCTTGCACATTCCGTCATGCCTGCCATTATGGCCGACCGTAATGACAGCGTCCGCTAATTTGGCGACGCATTGGCGAAGGGGCCCCCCTCCATGACTGTTCATCCAGATATCAAAGCCTTGCTTGATCAGCTCAACCAAGATGAGGGACCTCGTATTTGGGAAATGAGCACGTCCGAGGCGCGGGAACTTTATCAGGGCATGGCGGCCATGCTGGACCCAACGGATGTTCCCATTGGCAAAGTCGAAGACATGAGTTTCACCACGGCGGCTGCGACAGTGCCGGTGCGTGTTTATACGCCAGTTGCAGCGCCGGGCGGGCCTTTGCCGTGCCTTGTTTTTTATCATGGCGGTGGATTTGTTATCGGTGATCTCGATACCCACGATGCCTTGTGTCGCCAACTTGCCAACCATGCATGCTGCAAGGTGGTGGCGGTTCACTATCGCCGCGCGCCGGAAGATCAATTCCCGGCAGCCGTAGATGATAGTCTTGCAGCTATCCACTGGGTGGAATCGCAGGCCGGCAATCTGGGTATTGATGCCAATCGCCTTGCTGTAGCTGGAGATTCAGCTGGCGGTAATCTTGCGGCCGTGGTCTCTCAATTGACCCAGCAGGTCAAAGGCCCAAAGGTCTGTTTTCAGATCCTGATTTATCCCACCACGCGGGTCCGGGCTGAAACAGAAAGCATGACGGAAAACGCTGAAGGGTATTTCCTGGATCGGGCGACCATGGACTGGTTCATGGATTGCTATATCCCTAAGGATGTGGACACCACAGACCCGCGTCTGTCTCCGCTTTTAGCTGAAGACCTCTCAGGTCTGCCGCCTGCATATGTGATCACGGCAGGGTTTGATCCGCTGCGGGATGAAGGCAAAGCCTATGCAGATCGTCTGAGTAGCTCTGGTGTTGAAGTGACCTACAAGCACTATGACGACATGATCCACGGCTTTTTTAATATGACGGGCCTCCTTGAAGACGGTCGAGACGCCGTCAAGGAGGCCGCCAAGGCCCTAAAGGCCGCGTTCGCCTAAGCCATACGCACTGGCGTGAGCCAAACCTAGTTTACAAACAGACCGTGACGACGGTCCGGCGCTACTGCGCCGCACTCGCGTAGCCGTGCGCATTTTGCGCACTGGCGTGAGCCAAACTATGCCTCATTGCCTTTGATCATGAAGTAGACAGCCAGGCCTAACAACACGGTTTGGAATTCCGCGCCATTGTTCATGAAGTTCCAGCCATTGGGCAGGTGCACCATGAAGATGGCACCCAGCATCACAGGGGCTGCGGCAAGACCGGCAAGGCGCGTTGCGGCATCGCCCATATCATTTCTCATGACAATCCCCACAAGGATACCGATCCCGGCAAGAACCTCTGCGCCCGCCACCATAATGGCAACCGGCATGGCCATGGCCCCCATGGCATCCATATTTGCAGCAACGCCCTCGATGCCGTTCTGGAACTTTGCGATGCCGTGATACAGAAACACCCCATCAAAGGGCAGTCGCAGGAACCAACTTGAAATCCCTCCAAGGGACTTTAGTACGCCAAACATTCCACTGATTTTTCCAAACATCAAAATTCCTCCCTCACATGTGGATGGCGGTATGCCGCCAATTCTTTAGGCAGAAGGGTACGCGACCCTTCTTTCGAGTCGGTATGATGTTGGAAGTCTATCCCGAGTTTCACTTCATTGCAGCAATCAGATGTGTCTGCCGGAAGCCTTACGAAATGAGCTTGCCCGGGTTCATGATCCCCGCTTCGTCCAGATCATTCTTAACGGCGCGCAAGACTGACAGTCCCAGAGGGCCTTTTTCCTCCACCAGCCAGGGCGCGTGGTCTGTGCCGACGCCGTGGTGGTGAGAAATGGTGCCGCCGTGCTCCACAATCGCTTCGGTAGCAGCCTTCTTGATGGCCAACCATTGTTCAACTTCATGGTTCAAATCACGCGGGAAGGCGAAGGTGAAATAAAGGCTGGCACCGTCCGTATAGGAATGACTGACGTGACCCATAACGATGCCATGAGCTCTCGCATTTGGAACATTATCGCGGATGGCTTGATCAATGGCTTCGGTCACTGCCTTGTGCAGATGCGGGACATTGGACCAGCGGGTAGACGTCTCTAGCGTGTCCACCCCCAGGCCATGATCCAACATGGGATCGCGGGCATAGGGTCCGTGGAAGCGGCCCTCATACCATTTATCCCCAACGCCCTTGCCGATGGCTTTGCCGCCAAGCTTTTTGACAAGGGCTGCGGTTGCTGCCCGGGTCGTGTTGATTTGCTGGGCTGAGCCCTCAACACCGATGATCATCACGCAAGGGGTTTCACCAATACCTTTGGATTTTAGAACCAGGGATTCGATGTTCTTCTTGATGGTGCGTGAAAAACTCGCAGGCTTTTGTGCATCGGAAAAAGCACGGAAGAAGTGGGTTTCGCTCTCATCGGAAAGCCGCACCATGGCGACAGGTAAGCGCGCCTGCACGATGGTGCGAACCGCTTCAAGGCCCTCAGTGAATGAGTTGAACATATAGCCGCGATAGTCTTTTGCCTCAGGCTTGCGTTGGATTTTCACCGTAGCTTCGGTGATCACGCCAATGGTGCCTTCCGAGCCCAGAACAAGATCGTTCAGGTTCGGGCCAGCAGCGGAGGCGGGGAAACATTCGGTGGTCCAGAACCCTCGCGGTGTGGCCAGTTTGGTGGAGACAAGCCAGCTTTCGGCTTTGCCATATTTGTTGGATTGTTGACCAGCCCCGCGAGCTGCAATCCATCCGCCAAGGGTGGAGAACTGAAAGCTTTGCGGATAGTGGCCAAGGGTGTAGCCCCGCTCGCCCAATTGTTCTTCCAGGTCGGGGCCATAGATGCCTGCTTCCACAACCGCAGTCATGGCAACCTCATCGATGGTCAGCACACGCATCATACGGGTGGTATCCAGAACCACGACGCCGCGTTGGTCGGGTGTGCATTCTGCCGTCACACCGCCCACGACGGAGGAGCCGCCACCGCAAGGTACAACGGCAAGGCCTCGGTCTGCGCAGCGGCGCACAACGTCCAGTGTCTCAAGCGGGTTTGCGGGATAGACCACAGCGTCGGGCAATGTATCCAGATGACCCGCGCGCAGATGCAGCAGGTCGTGATAGCTTTTGCCGCGTGCATGAGAGGCGCGCTCAAACTTGCTGGCCTTAACCCAGGCCTCGCCGACAACTTCGGCCAGCGCGTTTAGTGCGGCTGTGGCAAGACGGGAAGGCGGCAGCTCAATTTCGCTAAGCGGTACGGCGGGCGTGGTGAGCAGAGCGCTCATGCCCAGCTCGGAGGCCATCCAATCCCACACAGCACTATTGTGGCTGAGCTCGTCAAAGTGCTCCGTCCAGCCCCATCCGTTCCATCGTGTCTCGGTGCGATCTACGCCCATGAAAACTTACGCCCCACAATTACTGCCGCTCATCCTAGCGCCGTCCAGTCTAACACCGGATGGTTAGCGCTTTGGGAATGATTTCAAAAGTTGCCGGTAATCTTCCCGGCGTTTCCCCATCTGCGTCAATCAGCACCGGATTATCGTCGATGGGTGTGGCGACAATGCGAGTACCTTTTGTTGCCAAAAAGCGAGGGTTATCAAGGTGTTCACCCTCATAGATGGACCCTGTGTCCTTTAGCATGTCGCGGAATGTCGCATCCTTGATGATGATGACCTCAAAAACCCCATCGCTGGGATCCGCCATGGGGGCAATCCACATGCCGCCACCAAAATACTGCCCATTGCAGATCGAGGCCGTGTTGACTGCAATGATTTCATCAAAGTGGTCATCTACCTGAATGCGACATTGCTGCGGGCTGTATCCCAGCATAGTGGTAAGCGTGCACCAATAAAAACTGAAGGTGCCGCCGAAGAGCTTGGAGAACTTCGCGCCATTGACGGCCCGGTCCACCAGGCCGGAAAGGCCAAAGCTGGCGATGTTGTCGAACAGACGGGTTTCTGGCTTACCCTCATTGTTGATGTAGGAAATAGAGCCCAGATCAATGCACCTGGTGCGGCCGTGGACGATGGTCTCGATGAAATCCTCGATATCGGGTCCGAGTTTGAAGGTGCGGCGGAAATCGCCTCCGGTCCCGCTCATGATCATCGCGAACTCAGCGTTTGGATTTAGGGCTGCACCATCCTGAAAGAAGCCGTTGATGCACTCGTTCACTGTGCCATCACCGCCCACGGCAACAATAAGATCACGGCCCCCTTTAAGAGCCGCTGCCGTAAGATGAGTGGCAGCCCCAATGCCGTCGGTAAGGCGGATCTCCACCGGGCCAAGGGCCGCCTCTAGTTTGGCGCGGATCGCGGGCAAGCGTTTTTTGGTGCGCCCGCCGCCAGACTTGGGATTGACGATCAACGTGGTCGTCATGAGGCTATGCCTTGCTCAATGTCACTTGGCTGTTTTGGGTCTGCATAGAACAGGCGATGCACGGCTTTCAACTCGCTCTGGACCGTTGCTTCGCCCCAGCCCAGTTCCTCGCCCATGAGGTTGGCCGCTTTGCTCAAGGCCGCAGATCCTGGATTGCCCAAGGTGCCCAGTCCCGTGCGCCGGAAGACGATATCTTCCAGGCTCAAGGCCATCTCTTCCCGCACGCCATGAATAATTTGGGCGGCCACTTCATCGCGGCCTTCACAAATGCTCTCACCAAGGGCGGGATCAGCGCCAATTAACTCAAAAAGCGGGCCTGCTGCGCTGCCATAGGTGAGCGCCAATTCTTTCTTAGTGGCTTGGGGAAGTTCCAAGTGCTGGTCGCGTGTTCTTTCAAAGAAAAGTTCCAGCCGCTCGATGTGCCCGCCGGGCAATGGTGTGCTGGCTGTTGCAGATTTGGGCAAGGTGCGCCCCAATCGTTTACCGATCATGTTGACCGCTACTTCCGCCACATGCCGCGACGTGGTCCACTTCCCGCCAATGGCTGAGAAAAAACCCTTAAGCCCTTCATCGGCTTCGTGGTCCACGACTTCTGCCTTGCGGCTTGCATTGTAAGGATTGTCGGGCTCTGCGGCATCAGCGATCAGAGGCCGCAGACCGGCATAGGCATGGACCACATCACCGCGGGTCAGTTTTGCGCCGGGCACAGCTGCATTGATGAAGGCAAGGTAATCCGTGATCTCATCTTCTGTGACCACAAGGGCGTCCGGGTTGCCTTCATAAGCAGTATCGGTGGTGCCGATAATGGTATGGTCGCGCCAAGGCAGAAGGAACAGGTGCCCCCCACCCAGATTTTCCGGCACGCTGATGGTCACGGCGTGTTCGTCCGCAATGGCCCGAGTGATGAGGTGAATGCCTTTGGAGCGGAGCAAATGATGGGAAGGCTCGCCCTGTTCAGCCATGCCCAGCAAGTTGTCTGCCCAGGGGCCAGCGGCATTCAAAGTGATCTTTGCACGGATTTTAAGGCCCTTACCGGTTATGGCGTCCGTAGCATTGGCCCCGACGATATCCCGCCCATCGCGAATGAAAGAAGTCGCTTCCACATAGTTGGCGAGCCTCGCCCCATGAGATGCCGCATCGATCAAACACTCAAGGCCCACGCGTTCCGGGCTGCGCACCTGACAATCAAGATAGGTAAAGGCCCCTGCCATCTGAGAGGGCTCCAGAACTGGCTCCATTTTTCGGGCCGCATCCGCATTGTGCCATTTGTGGCCCGCCAGATGTTGGGCCGGATCATCCAGGCGATTTCGGTCAAAGGAGAGAAGATCATAGAGCGTCAGCCCGATGCCCAGAACGCGTTTTGCCGATTTGTCACCTGGCAACAAGAACGGCAACGGGCGAACCTGATGCGGAGCAATCTTCTGCCAGATGCGCCGTTCGGCCAGACTTTCCCGCACAAGGCCCAGCTCGAAGTTGCGCAAGTAACGCAAACCGCCGTGGATCAGCTTTGACGGTGCCGCGCTGGTGGCAGACATAAAATCATTCTTCTCAATCAACCCGACGGAGAGCCCGCGTGATGCAGCATCCCGTGCAATACAGGCACCGGTGATGCCGCCGCCGATGATCAAAAGGTCAAGGGGCTCACGTGTTAAGGCGTTGAGGTCGCGTTTCATGAGCGTTTAGTAAGCCCTTCTTGCTCCAACCGCCAGATCAGTGCCTTGATGCGGTCTTGCCCGAAGAAGGCCTCATCCCCCAGCTGCATCAAGGGCACGCCCCAATGGCCGCCGGTCTCTTCCTGGTCGGTCTCGTTCTTCTTTATCATGGCGTCATACTTGGCAGGGTCGGCCTTGATCAGGGCTTCCATCTCCTCCAGGTCCAGCCCGGCGCGGGCGGTGGCATCTTTCATGGCATCCCCTTCATCCCACGAGGGCACCACACCGGCCCAGATGATCCGGCTGATCTCATAGATGAACTCAAAACCCTTGCCGCGCTCAGTGGCCAATGCACCAAGACGCAAGAGGCGGAAGATGTGGGGCTGATCAGCCGCGATCTTGCGCGTTTCAATGTCCTGGATAATCGGATCCGGATTGGGCGGGGACAAAGGGATGTCTTCCATCTGACAAATCCGGATGATGTCGCCGAATAGATAGGAGAGAAACTTTGGGTTTGTTCGCTCAAAGAAATCGGGCTGGCGAATGGCAAGGGGCCCCACAATTTTCACATTGAATTCCACGTCATAATCGGCACGAACCTCGGCCAATCGCCCCATGGCCAGATAAGAATAGGGGCTGCGGAAGGACCAGTATAGATCAATAGAAAGCGTCATGGCGTGGGAGCTCTTTCTGCGAAGGGGGCCAAGTGAGTTGTAACTGACAATTTGCCAGTTTAGGCTGGGTGCGTAAACCAAAGAACGCGATAAGCAGAGAATGTGATTTAAGGGGGCTAGTATGCCAAGTGTTGCCGCAAATGGAATTTCAATCGAATATGAAGATCTGGGCCCAAAAGAGGGTGCACCCATCATTCTAATTATGGGGTTGGGGCAGCAACTTACCTCCTGGCCTGTCTCCTTTTGCCAGATGCTGGCCGATGCGGGCCACCGTGTGATCCGCTTTGATAATCGTGATACCGGGCTTTCCACATATTTTGATGAGGCAGGGCCTCAGAACGTTCTGGAAATCATGGGTGCTGTGGCTACAGGCCAATCTCCGACAGTGCCTTATCTTCTAGAGGATATGGCCCATGACGTAGCAGGTTTGATGGATGCCATTGAACTTGAGGCCGCCCATATTGTGGGCGTTTCCATGGGCGGCATGATCACTCAGGAATTTGCCCATCTTCATCCGGCCAGGGTCAAGACGCTTACCTCCATCATGTCGACCTCAGGCAATCCTGATCTTCCCCCCGGCAGTGAAGAGGCAGTCGGCGTTCTCATGTCCTCGCCGGAGGATCCTTCAAACCGAGATTCCATTCTCGACAATATGGTGAAGGGACGGGTCATCACTGGTAGTCCCGGGTTCATGGACCCCGAATGGGTTATCCGGGCCAACGCTGCTATTGGCGTGGATCGCGCCAATTATCCAGCAGGAGTTACGCGGCACCTTGCGGCAGTCTTGGCTTCAGGTAGCCGGGTCGAGAAGCTAAAAGGCATCGATCGGCCGGCTCATGTGATCCACGGCAAGGATGATCCGCTGGTGCGCGTGGAAGGCGGCATGGATACGGCTGAACATATCCCAGGGGCAAAGCTGACGGTGATCGATGGCATGGGCCACGATCTGGCAACGAGACTCCAGCCCATCCTGGCTGATCATGTGATCTCTTTTATCCGGGAAGCGTAGTTTAGTCGTTGCGACCGTCTTCCGGGAATAACTCACTGAGCGGAACAGAATGGCCGTTGGGCTGCATGATTCGTACGTGATGGCGGCGCAGGGCGCGTGGATGAGCCACGCCGCAGGAATGGGCGATGATGCCCACGCCGAAATGAATTTTCTCAACAAAGTTCTGCACCCGGACTGATTTCTCTGCGGGATTAAGACCGCTTTGCAGGCTGCGTTTGTGGGTGGTGATGCCAGTGGGGCAGGTGTTGGTGTTACAGCGCATGGCCTGAATACAGCCAATGGCGAACATGAACCCCCGTGCGCTGTTAACAGAATCGGCACCGGTGCAATAGGCCCACGCCACATCAGCAGGGGTTACCAGCTTGGCCGAGGCGATGATTTTGATCCGGTCGCGCAAGCCACAAGACCTCAACATATCGATGACCACGGGCAGGGCCTCGCGAATGGAAAGCCCCACATTATCCATCAGGGGCATGGGGGCCGCACCGGTTCCGCCTTCGCCGCCATCGATGGTGATGAAATCGGGCGCGTGTTTGGCCCCCCGCTTCAGGATTTCCTCGCAGAAGCCATCAATCCATCCATAGGCCCCGATCGCCATCTTGATGCCCACAGGCTTGTTGGTGGCGTCCCGAATGATTTTGATGAAATCCAGCAGCTCAGAAACATTGTCCACCTCCGGATGGCGATTGGGGGAGATGGAGGCAACGCCCTTGGGGATGCCGCGAATCTTTGCCACTTCCGTCGACACCTTCAGGGCAGGCAGCATGCCCCCCTTGCCGGGTTTTGCGCCCTGGCTGAGCTTGATCTCAAACATTTTTATCTGAGGGCGATCGGCAAGTTCTATCAACTTGGGAATGGAAAGCTTCCCCGACGCATCGCGCACACCGTATTTGGCGGTGCCGATTTGAAAGACAATGTCCGGATCGCCTTCCAGATGGTAGGGCGAAAGTCCCCCTTCACCTGTATTGATGTAACAGCCTGCTTTGGCGGCCCCGCGCGCCAATGCCTTGACCGCGGGCTTTGAAAGCGCGCCATAACTCATGGCCGAGATATTGATGATGGATTTGCTTTTGTAAGGGTACTTGCAATCGGGGCCAAAGGTAATGGCCGGGGCCTCGCTGGCCTGTTCATCCAATGTGGGGAAGGGGCAGTTGATGAATATGGGCGTGCCGACCGAGGACAGGCTGAGGGTCGAGCCGAAGGGCGCTGTATTATCTCGCCCCCGCGCAGATTTATGAATCCACTCCCGTTGGGCCCGGTTGAACGGCATCTCTTCGCGATCCAGGGCGAAGAAGTATTGGCGGAAAAACTCGCCCAGGCGTGTGAACGTATAGCGCAGCCTGCCGACGACGGGGAAGTTATGGCGAACCGCGTCCTTGCTCTGGGTGCGGTCCAGCACATACATGATGACGACGGCTAAAACCGCTATCGCGACCAAAAACACAAAGATGGCGGAGATGACCTCCAGCCCTTGTGCGACATACATTGCGTCCATGGTGCCCTCCAATAATCTTGCGCCCAAGTGATACTACATCACTTGATGCCGCAGGACTAAGGAAGGTGACAAAGGAAGGTCACAGGGGAAATTCCGGCGGGCACGTTTGCCGCCCCCGCCGTAAAAACTAGAACGCCGCTGCGTCCAGTTCCATCAAGGTTTCGGCGCCAGCTTTGGCGCGCATGGCGGCAGAAGCGGTGTCCGGCATGACCCGTTCCATCCAGAACTTGGCGCAGGTGAGCTTACGCTTGTAGAACTCCGGATTGTCTGTGCCAGCGGCCAGAGCTTCGGTTGAGATCTTGGCCATCTTGAGCCACATCATGCCAAGCGAGACGATGCCAAAGATGCGCATGTAATCCACCGATGCAGCCCCTGCGTGGTCGGGGTTCTTCAGCGCATTTTCCATGAGCCAGTTGGTTGCGTCCCCAAGATCGGCATAGCCGCGTGCCAGGGATGCGGCCAGCGGAGCAAGATCATCATTGCCCTCAGCGCTCTTCAAGGTTTCTTCGATGTGAGCGAAATAGTTCATCACGCCGCGGCCACCATTGCGGGCCAGCTTGCGGCCAACAAGGTCCAGCGCTTGCACGCCGTTGGCGCCCTCATAGACCTGATTGATACGGGCATCGCGCACGAACTGTTCCATGCCGTGGTCGCGCACATAACCGTGTCCGCCGAAACATTGCATGGAGGCGTTGGCAACCTCAAAGCCCATGTCGGTGAAGTACCCTTTGATCACTGGTGTCAGAAGATCAGACGTATCTGCTGCGAACTGTCTTTCCTCTTCGGTCTTGCCGTGGGTGGCTTGCGAGAACATGAGCGAGACCCATGTGGCCAAAGCGCGTGAGCCTTCGGAGAAGGACCGCCCCAACAGCAACATGCGGCGGATGTCCGGATGCACCATGATGGGGTCAGCGCTTTGATCAGGGAATTTCGCTCCTGTCAGGGCGCGGCCTGCGGTACGCTCATTGGAGTATTCAACACCGTTTTGATAGGACACTTCGCTGGCAGCGATCCCCTGAATGCCCACGCCCATGCGCGCGGCATTCATCATGCCGAACATGCCTTTCATGCCCGCAGAAGAAGACTTCTTCTTGCCGTCGGCGCTTTTCTGTGCGCTTGCGTCTTGAGGTTTGGGACCAAGGCGATAGGCCACGGCATTATCGAAGTTCATCACACAAGTTGATGAGCCCTTGATGCCCATTTTCTTCTCGATCGATCCGCAGGTCACGCCATTGCGGTCTGTCATGGTGCCGTCTTCCAACACGTTCACTTTTGGCACCATGAAGAAGTTCACGGTGGAAAGATCATTGGCCAGTTTGCCGTTTTCATCAGGGATCTTGGCAATCACCATGTGGATGATGTTGTCCACCATGTCGTGGTCACCACCGGAGATGAAGATCTTGGTGCCGTTCAGGCGATAGGTACCGTCTTCCTGCTCCACAGCATTGGTCTTCATCAAGCGCAAGTCTGTGCCGCAATGAGGTTCGGTCAAGCACATGGTGCCGCACCATTCGCCGGAGACCATCTTGGGAACGATGTTTTCTTTCATCCACGGTGCGCCGGTGGCGGCCAATGCGCCATAGGCGGCATTGGTCAGGCCGGGATACATGGTAAAAGCCTGATTGGCAGAAGAGCCCATCTCGGCAAATGCAAAGGTGATGATCGCCGGAAGGCCCGCGCCGCCCATTTTTTCAGAAGCGCCCAGGCGGTTCCAGCCGTTGGCGCAATATTGGTCATAGGCTTCTTTAAAGCCCGGAGGCGTGCGCACCACACCGTTTTCATAGGTGCAGCCGTGCTCGTCGCCCACTTGGTTCAGAGGTTGGAGTACCTCTTCGCAGAACTTTGCGCCTTCACCCAAAATGGCGTCGGTCAGTTCTGGGTCCAACTGGTCAAATCCTGGCCAGTCATTGTACTGATCAATCTTATGAAGCTCCCATAAAAGGAAGCGGAAATCATCAACAGGAGCCTTATACGTGGGCATGGGTCAAAACCTTCAAAAGGATAGAAAAATCTCCCCTTTCGGTTAAGCCGCAGGAGGCTAAGAGTCAATGCGGCAAGGCTTTCCCATGCCTTATGCGCCTACGCCTTATGAGTCAGACCAGACGGCCAGGTCATTTCCGGCAGGATCGTTGAAGTGAAAACGCCTTCCGCCGGGGAAGGAAAAGATGGGTTCAGTGATCGTCCCTCCGGCTTTCCGCACAGCCTCCTCGCAAGCCTCCAACGCCGAGGAATAGAGCACCACCAACGTTGTGCCCGGCGCAGGATCGCCTTTGCGAAACCCGCCTGCCAGGCGTCCATCCTCAAAGGCCACATAGTCCGGGCCGTAGTCGGTGAAGGCCCAGCCAAAGGCACTTTCGTAGAAAGCTTTGATGGGAACGAAGTCGGGTGCGCAGAACTCCACATAATCCACGCCGTTATTGTGTGGGCTGATGGCCATAGTATTATCCTTAATTCAATGTGTTCCTAGTTTGTTCTGCAATTTCCGTGATGTCAATCACTGTTCAGCGCCCCAGGGCTGGAAATCGGGTAAGGTTAACCCACGTCAGTTGCAAGTTGGCGGAAGGGGTCTGGAGGAAACTCTGGGGGGATAAATGGGACGTTTTTTCGGTTGGATGATCGCAATGGTCTTGTTCGTCGTGGGTTATGAGACCTGGGGCGCAGATGAGTATGGACTGCCGCGCATATTTCCGCCGGCGCATCCAATAGTTGGCAGCTGGCAAGTGGCCTCCGAGGGGCCGGCCAGAACAGTTGAGTTCCGAGGCGATCATAGCGGCAGTTTTCTGATCCACCCGACTGACCAGCACTCAAATCCGGTGGATGTCACATTTGCCTGGACAACGCGAAGTGAAAGAAACGACGAACAGAACGGCCGCCTGCAGATCAGTTTTGACAGAGGCGTCTTCACAGGGGGCGAGCGGGAAAACATTTCCGCGCCCTGCCGTTACACCATTTCATTCCTGCAGATTTCCGCTGAGATTGAAGAGCCGTCGCTCGTTTTGGGAACCAACCCAGAATGCGAGGCCTTTTGGGGCGAATACCGTCAACCCGTTGCTGCGGATGCTGGGGGCGGTGAAGACACCTGAGTTCAGGTCTATTCCACGCCAGTTATTTCGGCCACCGTCTCGGTCCGGCGGGAAAAATTGATAATGTGAGCCTGGGTTACGATGGGCACCGGGTCTCCATTGTCACGGCGGGCCATGGCTTCCCCCAAGATGCCTTCAATGACCAGTGGTGTGTTGCGTAATTCCGCTGTATTGCCGATGGGCCAGGCAAGTTCACTGGCGGTTTTGATGCGCGCGATTGAGGCATCCTCAAAAGGTAGCCCCAGGATTACTCCGTCAGGGGCAGCTCCCCGCAAAAGACCATACCAGACGACACGTTTGCCCGCACATTGCTCCGTATACGTCTCTTGAGGGGCCAACAGGCAGAAACGGCCAAATTCGGCCAAGGTCATGTCCGGGGCAAGATCACCCTGTTTGGGCCCTTCTACCAAGGTTTGAAACCCCAATACCTCTGCATCGCTGATGCGCACCATAGGAATATGGCCGACGGTAAGCTCAGCATCGGCTCGCCCACGCAGAAAGAAAGTGCGGGTCAGAAGACCGCTGTCAGAAGGCGCAAGTATTTGGCGCAAGTCTGCCTCGATGCGCAGGCCACTATTGCGCGGGCCTAATTGAGCGATGAGGTGCCCAGGCTCTGTGGCTTCCACAAGAGTGACGACCCAGACCACAGGCTGATTGCGGCAGGCGTCATCTTGCGGGCTCGTCGCATCACGGCAGTGGGTCAGCCAGCCGTTTTCAGACATGGAGCTGTGAAGGTTCAAGACCTCGGTGGTTTCGACTTCAGATGAGGGGCTATCCTGATTATCTTCTTGGGAACATGCGGCCACAGCCAAAGCCGTCAGGCAAACGACTGCCATGCTGATCAGGGCTTTGGGGGACGCCGCACGCATTTTTTAGCCTTCTTTGGTAGCTGCCAATTAGTGGCGGCCCTGTTTTTCAAAATAGCGCTGATGGTATTCTTCCGCTTTCCAGAATGTACTGGCCGATTCGATTGAGGTGGCAATGGGCGCTTTAAACCTTGGCTGAGCTTTGGCTTTGCTGGCCTCAGCGATATTCATCTGCTCAGGGGATGTCGTAAAAATTGCGGTGCGATACTGGCGGCCCACGTCAGGCCCCTGGCGATCAACCTGCGTTGGGTCATGAAGGTCCCAGAACTTATCCACAAGCGCTTCATAGGTGATTTCAGTAGGGTCAAAGGTAACTTCCACAGCCTCGGCATGGCCAGTATCCGTTCGGCAAACCTGCTCATAGGTGGGGTTATCCACCTGTCCGCCCGTGTAGCCCGCAATTGCGTCAAGAACACCAGGCATCTTTCGAAAGGCGTGTTCAACGTGCCAGAAACAGCCTGCTGCGAATTGTGCTTTTTGATAATTTGCCATGGCTGTTGTCCTTTCCAACTGGGTGCTTGTCACGATAGGTAGGTCTTTCGATGTCCTGTCGCAATAGCTGGTAACGTAGTTGATGAAATGGGCCCCAGAACAGTCTCCTTTTGCCTGTTGCATCCCGTGAGCCAATAGGGTTCACTGCCCGCCGATTTCACGTTATCCGAGATTTCAGGAGAGATTTTCATGAGCGACGACGCCGTCACCCCAACTGACAAGAACCAGGGTTCAGCCATCAAGTGGGACGATTCGAATCTCACCGTCTCCTACGCCAATGTGGTGACCACTACAGCAACACGGGAAGAGGTATCTCTTCTGTTTGGTACCCATAAAAATTGGCACGGCACTCCTTCAAAGGAACTTCACGTAGGGCTGTCGGATCGCATCATACTTTCGCCTTTTGCAGCCAAGCGCCTGGCGCAGGTGCTGGGGAAGACCCTGGAAGATTATGAAGCCCGCTATGGTGTCATCGACGTTGATCCGCCAAAGGCGAGCTAAGAGACACCTTTGAATGCGGGGTTCCCATGCCCCGCGTGGTTTCTACCACATTAAACTTCGGACAGGTTGGCTGGGGTCAATTGTGACAAAGCAGGATGTTTCTGCGGGATTGCTACCGCGGTCGTCAGATGGTGGTCAAATCTAACGAAAATGTAATATCAGGCCTTATGGACACGGGCATCGCTTTGCGTATTCTGCGCAGGCTGAACGGCCAGATACTCCGATAACGGATTATTCCCGGGTTGTGCGATCCGGGAACCGTCAGCTTGTAAGGCGAAGGGGCTGATGTGTATGTGGAAATCAATACTGGCGGCGGTCCTGCTTGTGGGCAGCGGTGCGGTCACAGCGGCATATGCCCAAAACGCGGTGGATGGCTCTGACCGATCCCTAGCTGCGCAGCGTCTGGCTGCGGGTGAGACCATCACTATGGATGGTGTGCTGGATGATCCTGTCTGGGCCCGCGCTGAGATCGCCGATGGCTTTCGCCAGGTGGCCCCTGATGAAAATGTAGATCCCAGTCAGCCCACCCGTGTGCGCATCGCCTTTGATGCCACGACGTTGTATGTGGCGTTTGAGGTCATTGAGACCCGGCCAGAGTTTTATACCGCCAATGTGCGTCAGCGGGATGGCGATACAGGCGTCGATGATTTTGTGCGCATCTTTCTGGACCCCCACCAAAGCGGTCGCGACGCTTATATGTTTGTGGTCCACCCCTTGGGTGCCCGCTGGGATGCCTTACTGGAGAACAATTCCAACACCATCAGGGAGTGGGATGCCATTTGGGAGGCACGAACCACGCGCACCGCCAATGGTTGGACCGCCGAGATGGCCATTCCTTTCCGCGAGCTTTCCTATTCCAATGGCGGCTCTGACTGGGGCTTTGATGCCATGCGCTATGTGGCGCGCAATGGCGAGGTTATGCGCTGGGCTCAGATTGATCGGACCCTTGGCACATTCGACGTCTCGAAAGTCGGCACTCTGACCGGAATTTCGGGCGTGGACAATGGCCTGGGGTTAGAAGTCCAGGCCTTTGCCACGGCGCGCGCCACGCACATCTGGCCAGAGCAGGGCCGTGAGACCGATCTTATTTTTGATATGAGCGGTAATGCGTTCTACAAAATCACGCCGTCCCTGACGGGGACCTTGACGGTCAATACAGATTTTTCCGACACGCCTCTGGATGAGCGTATCGTCAGCTTGTCGCGCTTTGGCATTTTCCGAAATGAGACGCGTGATTTCTTTTTGCAGGATGCTGCGATCTTTGAATTCGGCGGCGGCAATTTTGGACCCTCAAACGGTCTGCCCTACTTTTCTCGCAATATCGGCCGGGCCAACGGTCAGCTCATTGATCTTGTGGGCGGCGGCAAACTCAGCGGTCGTGTGGGCGGGGCGGATGTCGGCGCACTGGTCACTTACATGGGGGAAGGCGATGATCTTGACCCTCAGGTGCTGGCGGTCATGCGTGCTTCTCATGAGGTGTTTGACGTCTCCCGCGTGGGCGTGATCTTCACCTATGGCGACCCATCCGGCCAATCCGAAAATGCTGTTGCGGGTATTGACTATCAGCATGTGGTGAACTTCGAGGGCGGCGGAATACTGGAGGCGGATGCCTTCTTCATCGACAGTTACACCTCCGACGGTGTCGGTCATGGCCAAGCCTGGGGCGGTGTTCTGGATTACACGACGGATCTCTTTGGCTGGCGCATACGCACCAAAAGCCTCGAAGAGAACTACAACCCCGCCTTGGGATTTGCCAATCGTCCGGAAAGTCGCAGCCATGACGCCGGGGTGAGGCGTCGCTGGCGTCCGGATGGCGATCTTCTCGACTTCTATCAGTTTGTCGTCTGGACGGACTGGGTCACCGATCTCGATAATCATGTTCAAAGCCGAGTTGTCGGCCTTAATACGGAACTTGATTTTGCCAACAATACCTTTTTGGGGGCAGGCATTGACAGCAGTTTTGAGAATCTCGAAAGCGGCTTTTCACTGCCCGGCGGCGTTTGGATACCGCCCGGAGAATACAATATGGAAAGCCTCAATATGTGGTGGAATGGCTCCAACGGCTGGAAGGTTACGCCCTTCCTCAATGCCGGTGTTGGCGATTTCTTTGGCGGAGGCCTTCGGCAGGCCAGCGTTGGATTCTCGTGGCGTCCGTCGCCGGTTTTTTCGGTACAGGCCAGAAACAACTATACCAACATCAAGTTCGACACGGGCCGCACCGAGATTTACGTGGGCAGCGTAAGCTTCAGCATCACTCCCAAGCCCGACATGGAGCTGATCACGGAAGTTCAGTACGATAACATATCAGGTAATCTGAATCTGTTGTCTCGCTTTCGCTGGGAAATTCGTCCGGGTTCGGAGATTTTCATAGCCGTTGGTCACAATGCGGATGTGCCCGCCCGCGATTTCCCTTCCGACTTTACCTCCAACGTCTCAACCGCCGTGGTGCGCATCGGTCATACGATGCTTTGGTAAACCTTAAGTGGATCAAGAAGAATTGCTGACCGCCCCATCAAGGGAAGTCGGTGGCTCAAACTGCCATGCCCATTATTTGGGCTAAAAGGTTCACGACCATACTGGCAATGACGTAGTTTGGCTTGAACTCCCTTTTGCCCCATCTGTTCGGGCTGAACTCTCCCAGAGGTCTCTGGAAACAGATGAAGGTTCCGTATCGGGAATTTCCAGGTATAGCCTTAATAGAACGCCTCTGCGAGTTAACTCTAATGCGAAGTATTTGATCTAAATGATCTGCGCGCACACGGAATACGTGCGGTTTGCAAGGAGCGCTTAACCTCGCCTTTCTAGCCTAGGACTGCGTGCTGAAGGGGCACGAGTCCAAGGGGTAATGATGCAAGGGTTCGCTTTCTGGGAAATACTTTTGATGCAGGTGTGCGGTGTTGCGCTATGCGGCACTGCTATTTGGTTCTGCTTCACGCGCTATAGAAAGCTCAAGCCCTATGGGAACCCCGTGGGGTTGCTGCTCTCAGGTGCCGCCGTCTCTCTAGGGTTTGCATTCGTTATTACCCGAATCTTTGTGGTCTATGGTTTGGCAACGTTCGCAAGCCCTGAGCAGGCGCTTGCGGTATTCACCTTCATCAATTTGCATCTCACTGTTCCCGTCGTCCTGATCACGTCCTTGCCCTTTCTCATAGGGTATTTCCTGGCGATGGAGTGGTTGGTCCGATTGGTGGAAGGGCAGGATGAAACGACCCGCCAGCTTGAGGCCGAGCTCAAACGTCGACAGAAACTGGAAGTGGAGCTTTCCCAAGCGCTCCAAAATGCTGAGGCCGCCAATGAAGTCAAGTCAGAGTTCCTTGCCACCATCAGTCACGAAGTGCGCACACCGCTCAACAGCGTCATCGGGTTTTCCGATGTCTTACTGATGGGTGAGCATGATGAGGAAACCCAGCGGATGCATGAGCTGATTCGGGAAGGTGGTGACATTTTGCTCAACCTGCTGAACGAAATTCTGGATGTCTCGAAAATCGAAGCGGGCAAAATGGAATTGGATTGCCAGGAGTTTGATCTTTCCAAGACGATCACAGATGTAGAAGATTTTTGGCGAGATCAGTTTGACGATCAAGTCGAGTTTTGTGTGAAGGTCGGCCCAAATTTACAGAGCTCCTTGGTTGGCGATGAGCTTCGCCTTCGGCAGATTATCGACAACCTGGTTGGCAATGCCCAGAAGTTTACCAGCCAGGGGTCGGTCACCCTCAGCATTGAGGGAGAGGAGTTTGGGGAAGACTATGCGCTTCGCCTATCAGTTGCCGACACTGGTATCGGCCTTTCCCCTTCGCAACAATCCAAGATATTTGAGCCCTTCACCCAGGCCGATCAGTCAGTTACGCGGGCCTATGGCGGCACCGGACTGGGACTTACCATCTGCCACAGCCTTGCGGAGCAAATGGGTGGAGAGATTGAAGTGACGAGCGAACGCGGCAAAGGCTCGGTGTTCAGTGTTTTCTTGATGTTGGCCCGCCCGGACGAAGTGGGACGATTACTAGCGAGCTGAGCTTGCATATTGCGTGAGATTGGATGCACGCCCCGCCAGAATGACGTGGCGAGAGTGTCTCCCAAGGAGTGAGAATGTCAGGTTTGGATCATTGGATAGCAATACTCTTGCAGTCGACTGCTGCGGCTGCATTGGGAGTCGGATTGTGGTTTTGCATAACGCGGTACAAGGACCTTGCCTCGTTCGGCAGGCCAATAGGTCTGATCCTTTCGGGCGTCGGATTTTCGTTAGGGCTGGTCTATCTCGGCGTGCGAGTCTTTGTATGCGATGTCCTGCCTATCTTCGTAGGGATGGAGGCCGCCCACGAAACCATGGGAATTATTAACCAGAAGATTGCAGGGCCGGTTACCGTTCTCATCGCGTTGCCGGTTCTGGCTGGGTTTGCGTATGCCACTGAATGGCTGGTTCAGCTGGTGCGCCAAACCACCGAAGCCAGGGACAAATACAAGGACGAGCTGGTTCATCGACACAAGCTGGAGCGGGACCTTACAGTAGCCCTGCGAAAGGCAGAGGCCGCCAATACTGCCAAGTCAGAGTTTCTCGCCACTATAAGCCATGAAGTTCGAACGCCTCTCAACGGCATAATCGGGTTTACGGACCTGATGCAGCATGGGGAACAAAGCACCGAAACTCACAGAATGCTTGGGTACGTCCGCGAAAGTGGGGACAAACTACTTCACCTGCTGAACGAAATATTGGACATCTCCAAGATTGAAGCGGGCAAGCTTGATTTGGAAATTCAGGAATTTGATGTTGTGCAAGTTTTCTCTGAGATGGAAAATTTCTGGGAGTACCAGTTTGATGATCAAGTTGAGTTTAGTGTGGAACTAGACCCAAATCTGGAACCCTCGCTGATTGGGGATCCGCTACGCGTCAGGCAAATCCTCGATAACTTGATCGGCAATGCAAACAAGTTCACAGAAAATGGCCAGGTAAGCGTGAAAGTCTCTGGCGAATGGGGCGGAGGGTTTTATAATCTGAATATCTCTGTTGCCGACACAGGGCCTGGTCTATCAGAGGAACATCAGGCGAAGATCTTTGATCCGTTTACTCAAGCAGACCAAACCGTATCGCGCACTCATGGGGGGACTGGATTGGGCCTGACCATTTGCCGTAGCCTTGCCGGGGCTATGAACGGGGAGATATCAGTCTCAAGTGAGTTAGGCAAAGGCTCCACCTTCACGGCCGATTTGCGGCTTGAGCTGCCGGATGTACTGATGTTTGCAGCAGCGGGCATTTAGCGCAGCATAATTCTCTCTCCCGTCTGGCTCAGCCCTCTTGCGTCACAGCAGGCTTGCGAAAGCAGTAAAAGCGCGACAGGATGGTCGCATGTCGGGGACCCAACCCTGATCAGTCGAGGAGAGATAATTTGCCTACGGAACAAATCCCTATTGAATCTGAATTTGGTTATCGCAGCACCGCAAAAGAAGTGGTTGCGGGCGCAGACCTTAGAGGCAAATTAGTCGTGATCACAGGCGGCTACTCAGGCTTGGGCCTGGAAACCACCCGCGCCTTTGCCGGAGCAGGTGCGAACGTTATCGTGCCGGCGCGCCGCCCGGATCATGCCAAGGCTGAACTCGCAGGCATCAAAGGCAATGTCGAGGTGGACGAGTTGGATCTCGGAGATCAGGCAAGCGTTGAAGCTTTCGCCACGCGGTTTTTGGAGAGCGGTCGTTCCATTGATATCTTGATCAACAATGCCGCCGTCATGGCCTGCCCTGAAGCCCGCGTTGGCCCGGGGTGGGAATCACAGTTTGGCATCAATCATCTGGGGCATTACGCCCTTGTGAATAGGCTCTGGCCTGCGCTGAAAGCCGGTGGCGGCGGGGCCCGCGTGGTGTCGCTCAGCTCCACGGGGCACAAATTGTCCCCAATACGTTTTGACGATCCACAGTTTGAGACCTCGCTCTATGAGAAATGGGTGGCCTATGGCCAGGCCAAAACCGCGAACAGTCTGTTCGCCGTGGGGCTTGATGCGCGCGGGCAAAAGGACGGCGTGCGGGCCTTTGCCGTGCATCCCGGCGGTATCATGACACCGCTGCAACGTCATTTGCCAAAAGAAGAGATGATCGCAGCAGGCTGGATGGATGAAGACGGCAAGGTGAACGAGCTGTTCAAATCCCCCGAAGAAGGGGCGTCCACCACGTGCTGGGCCGCCACCTCACCGATGCTTGACGGTATGGGCGGGGTCTATTGCGAAGACTGCAATATCGCCGCTGCCATCACAGATACGCCCAACCGCTATGGTGGTGTGGATGCCCATGCCACCGACAAAGGCGACGCCGATAAGCTCTGGGCCTTATCAGCAGAACTTACCGGCGTTGATGCGTTTGGCTGAGGGATTGAGGGTGAGAGATAGAGGGCGGGGCTGAGTCCTTGACCTTCCTGCCACTGGAATGTCTATCTTGAGCACATCGTGAAGCGCGGCTAAGGGAAAGCTCCATGGCTGAGGGATTAATCCAGTTTGTCCTGAAGTTCCGCCTTGCCATTGTTCTGGCGTGGCTGGCGGTAACCGTGGCGCTGGGTTGGGTCGCATGGCGGGAGACGGAATTTTCCAGCGACTATCGGGTTTACTTTGCCGCGGACAATCCCGAGCTGTTGGCCTACCAGGAAATTGAGCGCACCTATACGGGCGATGACACGCTCTTCATTGCGCTACAGCCTGGCGCAGGGTCCATCTTTGAGCCAGAGGTGCTGTTGCTGCTGGAGGAGGTGACCGAAGCTACCTGGCAAATTCCCCATGCAGCCCGCGTAGATTCCCTCATCAATTTCCAACACATAGAAGCCTTGGGCGATGATCTCAACATAGGTAATCTCGTGGAAAATGCCGCCGGGCTTGCCCCCGCAGAGATCGCCCGCATTCGTAACATCGCCCTTGGCGAGCCCGCATTGGTCAATCGGCTTATCTCCGACAACGGTCGCGCTGCGGGTATCTTGATCACCCTCAATTTTCCGGGTGCGGACCATCGCGAGCACGTACCTCAGTCCGTGGACGCCGCGCGTGTCTTAATGGCCGAGTTGGAAGAGGCAAATCCTGGCCTTCAAGTGGCGTTGACCGGCACCGCTGCGATCAGTCGTTCGTTGGATGAAATGACGCTTCGGGATCTTGGCATGTTGTCACCGCTGATCTATCTCATCTTGCTGAGCATTCTGGCCGTATTGTTACGATCCGTACCCGCCATGTTTGCGGCCAGCCTGGTCATCACCGTCGCTGCGGTGGGGGCCATGGGAATAGCTGCAGGGATTGGCATCACGCTCACCACCGCTTCGGTAATCTCCCCCATTGTGGTGCTGACCCTGGCGGTGGCGGATTCAGTGCATTTCATTTCCACGGCCCAGGAAGTGCGCCGAGATGGGGCGACCAAGGGCGAAGCCCTCACCCAGGCCATGCATGTGAACCTGGAGCCGATATTCCTGACCAGTCTTACCACCTTGATCGGCTTTGTGAGCCTGAATTTTTCCGCCTCTCCGCCGTTTCATGATCTGGGCAATATCACTGCCATCGGCGTGGTGTTTGCGTGGGCGGCGTCCATGACGTTTCTGCCTGCGGTATTGAGCTACTTGCCTTGGGGCAAAGGCACGCCCCTGAAGGGAGAGCAGGGCGCGCTCGCGCGTTTCAGCGATTTTGTCATAACCCATCGCTGGCCCATTTTGGGCACAACTGCTGTCATTGCCATTGTGTTCACATCTCTAGTGCCAACAAATCGCCTTGACGATCAAGTCATCGAGTGGTTTGGGGAGCGTACGGAAATCCGTCAGGATACGGATTTTATAACAGAGCACCTTGCAGGCCCCTATCGGATGGATTTCTCCCTTGCCGCAGCGGGCCCGGGGCAGGTGACAGACCCTGCCTATCTGGCAGATGTAGATCTGTTTGCAGATTGGCTGGAAGCTCAGCCCGAGATAACTCACGTGGATCACTTTGCCGATGTGATGCGGCGACTCAACCGATCCATGCATGAGGACGATGAAGCCTACTACCGGCTGCCCGAGGCAAGCGATCTGGCGGCACAATACCTTTTGCTCTATGAGCTCTCGCTGCCCTACGGCCTTGATCTTAACTCCCAAGTCAGCTTCGATAAATCCGCGACCCGGCTCACCGTAACCTTGGGCGATATTTCCAGCGCTGATACGAGGGCGCTTAAGGCTCGCAGCGAAATCTGGGCAGCGGCGAACCTCACCACTGCCACAGCCTCGGAGGCCAGCGGCACGGCGGTGATGTTTGCTTTTTCGTCCAAGCGCACCATCAATTCCATGCTGTGGGGCACTGCGGTGGCGTTCCTTCTGATCTCGCTGACGTTGATGATTGCCTTGCGCAGCATCAGTCTTGGGCTTCTCAGCCTGTTGCCCAATGTGCTGCCGGTGGTCATTACCTTTGGCATCTGGGCGGTGTTTGTAGGGCAGATCGGGGTGGTGGCTTCTGCCATCTCCGCCATGACGCTTGGCCTGGTGGTGGATGACACGGTGCACTTTTTGTCCAAGTATAATCGCGCGCGCCGGGAACATCGCCTGAGTGTACATGACGGTATTCGCTTTGCCTTTGCCCATGTGGGCCATGCGTTGATCACGACCACCGTTGTGTTGGTCGCGGGGTTCTCTGTGCTGATGTTTTCAGATTTTCTGCTCAACTGGCAAACCGGCATGCTCACAGTGATGACGGTGAGTATCGCCCTTGCGTTGGACTTTTTTTTACTGCCCGCTCTGTTGATGGTCCTGGACCGGGAGAAGATCTGCACCTGCCGCACTTGTCTCCGCAAAGGAGCAAACGCGGCAGGTGGAGAAAGTCTCTAGTCGATCTGCGCGCTATTCAAATTGTGCAAAAGGGGTGGAGCGGGAAAGCTCTAATTCTTCTGCGTCCATCTCCGCTTCGATCTCGCCAAACAGCGGCGTTGAGAGATAACGCTCGCCGGTATCCGGCAGCATGGCCAGGATGTTGCTGCCCGGCGCTGCCTTTTCTGCAATGCGTAATGCTCCCGCCACCGTGGCCCCGGCAGAGATGCCCACGAACATGCCTTCTTGTCGGGCCAGCTCCTGAGACATGGCGATTCCGTCCGTGCCGGTTATGGGCAATAGCTCGTCCATCCAGCCTGCGTCCAACACATCCCCTGCCAGTTTGGGCACGAAATCAGGCGTCCAGCCTTGCACCATGTGGGGGTTAAAGTCCGGGTGGCTTTCAGCGGCGGAGCCATCCTCGTTGCGCTTTTGAACGTGCCCACCGCCCATGATTTGTGCGTTCTCTGGCTCGCACACAATGATTTTTGTCTCAGGGCTTTGCTCGCGAAGAACGCGGGCAACACCCTTTAGCGTGCCGCCGGTGCCGGTGCCCGTAACCCAGTAATCCAGTTTCTCGCCAGCGAAGGCTTCCAGAATTTCCGGTGCCGTGGTGGCGGCGTGGGTGTCAGCGTTGGCCTCGTTCTCGAACTGATGCGTATAGAAAGCATTATGTTCCTTGGCCAGTTCTTCAACCTTGCGCACCATGCCGGTGCCTTTCAGCGGGGCAGGGGTCAGCACTACCTTCGCGCCCAAGAACCGCATCAGCTTGCGCCGTTCCACAGAGAAACTTTCCGCCATGACGATAATAAGCGGATAGCCTTTGGCCGCACACACCATGGCAAGGCCGATGCCAGTGTTTCCAGACGTCGCCTCGATCACCGTCTGACCCGGCTTCAGCGCGCCGGATTTTTCCGCCGCCTCGATAACGCCCAGCGCCAATCGATCCTTGACCGAGCCCATGGGGTTGAACGCTTCCATTTTCACGTAAACGTTCACGCCGTCCGGCGCGAGCCTGTTGAGCTTGATCACTGGCGTATGGCCAACGGTCTCCAGAATACTATTGTATTTTTTACCCATGATTTGCCCCTTCCTCGGACGTAATATTATAGGTGCCTAACAGGCGCACGCTTTTGCGATCTCTTCTACATGACGGTGATCCGTGCCGCAACATCCCCCAAGAACGGTCAGATTTGGAAAGGCTTTTCGCAGCGCAGCATGCAGCGCGCCAAACTCTACAGGGTTCCCATCGTCCAGCTCTGTTGCTTCGTCCAATTCCGCATGAGAACAACGCGAGGCGTTGGCCCGCAAGCTCTTGATACGCTTAACCCAACTGCCGCCTGCTTCCAGCGTGGTGGTGAAATGATCCGGGTGCGCACAATTGATCATGAAGTAACTGGGGTAATCACCCGTTGCGGCACCTACTTGCTCGATGGCTTCCCCCAGTGCCTGACCTGATGGAAGCCGCCCGTCGAGCTCTACTGTAAAAGAGATCACGACGGGCATGTTCGCCGCCTTTGCTGCCCGGGCCACGCCGATGGCCTCTTCCACATAATTCATGGTCATGGCGGTCATCATGTCGGCCTCATTTTTGGCAAACAGATTGGCTTGCCAGGAATGATAGACTTGCGCCTCCTCGGCAGTCATTTTTGCGTCGATGGCATACCCATCCCCGCGGGGCCCGATGGTGGCGGAGATCACCATGGGGCACGCCGGCGTCTCATACTCATCCCGCAGGCTTTTTAGAAAGGCGACGGCGCGATTGTTGACCACCTCGAACTCATCGGCTTCATAGCCCAGTTTTTCCAGCCAGTCGGGGCTTGCCCGCCAGGTGCCACCTTCCAGAATAAACCCGGCACCATGATCCTGCGCCGTCTGGATATAGGGGGCATAATAACGCCGCACCAAATCAGTGTTCGCCCCTTCGCGAAAAAACTTGATCGCGGCAAACAGCGGCAGATCAACCCCGTGATGGAAAATAAGATCTGTCTCCAGACCGCCGTCTGTAAGAAACAGCTTGTCGCCTGCCAATTGCGGCAGGGCTTCGCGATATCTGGTCATGATGATCCTCAAATGAAATGGCCCGAGGTTCAGGGGCGACTATAGCGCCCTTCTCAAGCCTCGCACAGGTGGGCCGTAAAAGTGGTGGATTCAATTGGGTTCGGGCCGAGGGAGGGGCGATGCGACGGGGAAACGTGACCGCTGTCACAGCAAAACGGAGGGGGTGGGTTTGTTGGGGTTTTATCTAGATCCCCCAGCCCCTGCTGCATTGCGCCAACCGCACCCTCGAAGGCTTGCTCCACATTGCCGCCTAGGCGGAAGGCGTCGGGTACTTGAACATCCACCCCAACCTCGCTACCCCTATGGGTGGCGTTGGAGCAGGTTTCATCAAAGGGTGGTGCGCATGTCTGAAGACGAAGATGTTCTGTATAAGCTGGAGTTTACACGAACGGAAGGCCAGTTTCTGGAGTATGTAGCGGCCACCCAGAAGGGGGTGTATGGGACTCCTCGACTTATGGTGTTGAGCATACTTCCCCTAGTTGGCGCTGTTACAGGCGGGATTTTGGCATTCATGCTCGACGGAGGAAATTTGCCGGATCTCGGAATCTTTTCCTTGGCTGGGTTTTTTGGCGGTGTTGGTTTTCATTATGCATCCGCCCTGTCCCAGGAAAAGTTCCAGCCTGCGTTACTGGATGAAGATGGTGTCACATTGGCTCCGACAAAACTTTTGCTGTCGAATCGTACTTTTTCCGAAAGTATTCTCAACGGACAGAGCTGGTACAATTGGGTGCTCGTAAAGAGACTTCAAATTTGTGAGAACTGCATGATACTAATTCTAGGTCGCTTGGAAGGAGTTATCATACCCAATGACGCTTTCGAATCCGAAGAGCAGCGAAGTGAAATCACCAACTTCATCGAGAGCAAAATTGGGGCCGCGAGCTAACCCCCTCACTTCACCGCCAATGTCGCAATCGCCGTGGGCATGAACCTGTTGATGGCGTAGCGATCATCGGACCAGCGGTCTTCATAAAAACCCTGGATCGAAAAGCCTGCTGCGATCTGCCCGCCGATCTGGGCCTCTAACGAGTGGCCGAACTCCAGGGGTGCTCCACTCGCCAGGAGCTTGTCCAATTGATCTTCGGGCAGATGATCCACATCTGACCAGGGCAGGGGATGGCGGATTTCGATGGGCCCGCCCGCCTCCATCTGCTCCCAATCGATGGCATAGACGATGGGGTTCATGAACCCTGCCAGCAGCCGCCCGCCGGGCTTGAGCACCCGGTGGCATTCGGCCCAGACGGGGGCGATATCCTTGGCAAAACTGTTGGAGACCGGATGGAAGATGAGATCAAAGCTGGCATCCTCAAAGCGGGAAAGATCCGCCATGTCCCCGCGTTCCAGCGTGATGTCGAGCCCTTCGCGGGTTGCCACCTCGCCATCCTTGGCCAGTTGTTCGTCTGAAGCATCAATGCAAGTGACAATCGCTCCGGCGGCGGCAAACAATGGCACTTGCTGGCCGCCCCCGGAGGCAAGACCCAACACGCGCTTGCCCTTGATATCTCCAAACCAATCTTGGGGGACCGGCAGGGATGGGGTCAGCACCACGGACCATTTGCCTGTTCGTGCTGCTTTGATGGCGGCGGCATCCACCGGCATGCACCATTCATTGGTGCCCGAAAGGCTTTGCGCATTCCAGGCGCGGCGATTGTATTCAACGACATCGGTCATGGGATGGTTATGGGGGCGGGGGAAGCCGCCGTCAAACAAAACGGCGCCGCGGGGGGATACCGCGACGCCGCCCCTTTGTTGCCGCTGTTAGCGGACTTGTGCTGCAATCACGCGCAGCTTAGGCAGCCGTTGAGGAGAGTTTGAAGGGAAAGGCTGCCTGACCCAGAACCGTGTCCGGGATTTCTTCCTCGATGCCGTACGCGCTTGGCCATCCATCGGCGGTGCAGAACGTGCCGAACAGGTGATCGAGGACGGGGAAGTGAACCGCGTAGTTGGTGTTGATGGCGCGCTCTTCATTGGCATGGTGCCAATGGTGGTGACGAGCGACCACAAAGAACTTCTCGAACCAACCAAACTCGGCCTTAACATTGGCATGAAGCAAGATGGCTTGAACCGCGACAAAACCAGCATAGGCGTTTACAACGCCCTCGCCAAAGCCCAGCACAAAGATTGGCGCCAGCATGGCAACGCGCATGGCCAGGGGCTCAAGCACATGCATGCGGGAGGAGGCAAGCCAGTCCATCTTTTCGGCGCTGTGGTGCACGGCGTGGAACTTCCACAGGAAAGGCACCTCATGCATCATGCGGTGGGTCCAGTATTGGGCCAGATCGATCAGCACCATGATCATAAAGAACTGGATCACCGGGTGGATCTGGCCAATGGCCGCGGCGACACCATCAACTTGCGCCCAGGAAAAGCTGGCGTTGAGCATGGTGTTGGTGAAAATCACGAAAAAGCCCAGCAACAAGTGATTGATCACGAAATACTTCATGTCGAGCACCCACTTGTCTCGCAAGATCGGCTGATCGCCACGCAAGGGAGCTACTTTCTCGATGGCAATGAAACTGCCGCCAATCGCAAGCGCGCTGATGATCAACCAGTCAACACCAACCGAAAGGGGCGCAGCCACCAGCTCGCCAACCTTGGCATCCGCGCCGCCCATCAATTGGGCGATGGCGATCATTGCCAGGGCAACAGAGGCAGGCAGTAGTTTCTTATCCCGGGCAATGGCGATCAGGGCAAGGGTTGCCCCGCCGATCATCCCCGCGTGCAGACCAAGGCGCACTACGGCGATCCATGGACCATAAGCCTCCCGCAATTCGGCAATGGTCAAGTAGCTGGGGAACTGAATGGCAAGAACCGATAAAAGGCTCAAGGTGCTGAGGACGACGGCAAGATAGGCGGTGCGCTTACCTTGGCCGGCATCAAGAGGGCCTTGGGGCGGTTCGGGGATTCTCAAACGAATTTCCGCAGCAGTTTTCTTGAGAAAACCAGCTGGCAAAACTCTTGAGTGGGAAACGTCAAAATTATTGGTGCGCATTCTATTTTCCGACGCGATGGTCGGCCTCCTCAAATTGTTTCTCTTCTCCGAAAAGGGCCCTTCAATTCCCTTGTGGCTCCGGAAGGTTTAGTTTGTGAACGCTGTTCACAAGAGCAACATAGCTATTTTTGAACGAGGTTCAAGTAAAAAATGAACATTGTTCGGAAAAAATAATGATTTTGGGGGAAGTGGCAGAAAACTGCTGATTATTGAACGCATTCGCCCTCAAGCCAGTATGGCTCGAGGGCGAGATACCCTTTCTTTTGTCCGTTGAGGGGAAGAGCGGTTACTGGCTGACGTATTCGTTCAAGATCTTCTCCTGACGGGCTTTCTCCAGTTTGGTGGTGAACTCAGTGCCCACGCGGACGTCGTGCAGGGTTTTCACCAGTGTCACCAGCGAGCCGCTGAGGAAGAGGACAGCCATGGCGATGTAACCCTTGGTGGCCATTTCCACCGGCATGTATGCGAGCGCAAAGGCCAACATGGTGTAGGCCGTGGCCACGCAAGTGTAGTTGAAGTTGATCCATGTCTTTGAATGTTCAAGCATTGGTCTTTCTCCTTTTGCTTTAGCGGTTAGTTGCTTGTGGTTTGATCCGGATCGGGATGGCCGCCTGCAAGCGCACCGCCCTCGGTGAGGCGAATGAGAATATCATCCGCCTGAATACGCGTGGGCTCACCAAAGCCAGCATCGGCGAGGCGATTGACGATCTCTGCCCCTGAAAGCTCTGCATCCATACGTTCAAAGATCTCGATCTCCTCAATGGGATCCGAGCGTTCCAAAATACGGGCGAGTAGTTTCTCTCCCTCGGCAATGGCGGCGCTGCCGTTCAGGTCACCGCGCAGGCCTTTGGTGGCCTCACGCTCTGCTTCCACGGCGCGAGCGGTCAGAAGACCCTGTTGAAGCCCGGTAATTTTTCGCGCGGCTTTCTCTACGGCCAGGCGCAGACGAGCGGCGGCATGGTCCGCGCGGGCAATATTGGCGCCGCGCAAGGTCCATTCGTTCTCAAACTCGGCCAACACCATCGCCGCTTCCCGCGCAAGCTTGTCATTGCCTGCGCCAAGGGCCTCGCGGGTTCGCTCTTCCAGGTCCGCAATCCGCCGGCTCAAGGCCTCCAGCGTGCGCGCTTCCACCTGTTTGGTAACAAGGATTGAGGCGAGCGCGCGCTTGGCCATGTCGTGGCCGGCCTCGGCCTCGCGCACCTTCTGCTCCAAAAGCAGGCAGGCGTTCTGGTCAATCAAACCAGCCTCTGTTTGAGCCAATTGGCCTTTCAGAAGTGAGATAACAGTTGAAATCATTTTCCTCTCCTTTTATGAACACCGTTCACAACGAGAGATTTATGCATTAATGAACCTTGTTCAAGTAAAAAATGAACTGAGTTCGAAAAAATCAGTGCTAGGATGCGACTCATGATCAAAACCGCCAAGAAAACCGCTAAAACTGCGAAGAAAACGCCAACCAAATCGGCCAAACCCTCTGGTAAACCCACTGGCAAACCAAGGGGTCGCCCTCGTTTGGGTGAAGAGGCCCGGCAATCCCTTATTGATGTGACGGGCGCGCTTTTGGCCACCGATGGACTGGAAAAGCTCAACGCCCGCGCCATCGCGGCCCGGTCCGGCGTGGCGGTGGGCACGATCTATAAGTATTTCGAAGATCTGGACGAGCTGGTGCGCTACGCCAATGGCAAGACCTATGATGATCTCTTCGCCTTTCAGACAAAAGTGGTGCAAGAGGCAGCGGCCAAAGGCGGCGGGGTTTATGAGCAATTAATGGCCCTCGCTGAGGGTTATCTGGATTTTGTCCAGGCCAACCAAAATAGATGGGCCGCTAACCTTACTTTCAATTCCAAACAGGAAACGCCGCCCGATTGGTATCGAGCCAAGGAAGGTGCCCTTCTGGGCGTCGTCGAGGGAGTAATGCGGGGTATTCCTGACCTGGGGGACCAAATGGCCCGGCTTCAGATCGCTATGGCGCTCTGGTCCTCCGTACACGGCATTATTACTATCACTATTAGTGGTGGTTTTGCCGCCAACGGGTCCCAAGAAGCCATGGAGCAAATTGCAATCATCGTGGAACCCGTGGTGCGGAAATTGGAGGGGTAGGCGCGCGATTGCGACCTCCGCAAGATTATGGACGATTCCAAGAAGACTGTTGCCAAGGGGTACGACAAAGTTGCAACGGCGTATCTGACTTGGTCTCAAGACAGCAAAATTCGTTTGCGATTTTTACAGCAACTCTTAACGGAGCTAACCGCTAGCTCCCGTATTCTTGATCTTGGGTGCGGTGCCGGTATCCCGGTCGCAAAGTCCCTCGTCGAAAATGGTCATAATCTGATTGGCGTAGATATCTCTCCAGAGCAAATCAGGATGGCAAAAACAAATGTTCCGGGTGGACGATTCCTGCATGAGGACATGACAGAGCTGGCATTTGAGCCTTGCTCCTTTGATGCCGTCATCGCTTTCTATTCAATTACTCATGTCCCGAGGGACGAACATCTCGTTCTTCTTTCCAGAATAGAAACTTGGTTGACCCCGGGTGGCCTGCTGCTGGCGAGCTTTGGCGTTACTGATTTGGAGGGATGGCACGAGGACGACTGGCTTGGCGCCCCCAACTTTTTCAGTCAGTTCGATGCGCCAACCAACCTAAACCTCCTGCGCGATGCTGGCTTCCAAATTGAGCAACAGAAAATTGTTGCCCAGGATGAACAAGGCGAGGATGCGCAGTTTCTGTGGGTCACCGCTAGGAAGGGAATCTAGCCGTCAAATCAAAGCTGTGCAGGGGTCCCTGTACCTTAGCGCGCCCAAATCTGTCAGGTTTCGTTCATGTCCGATTGTGGTAGGCTGTCGAAAACCAGTCGATCGGCCTAAGAATGCCGACGATGCTGAGCGCGAGGGAGAGGAAGATGTTCAAATTTGTAGCAACGATAATGATTTGCCTATTCGCGGGTGCGGCCCCAGGATTTGCCGCTCAAAACACATCTACTTCACCTTCAGGGGCTTCCAACTATTCTTGCGATTCGGACTCAGGCACTTGTCATTGCGATGGAGCATCACTTGGCGGTAGCGACTGTCGCGACATGCTAAATGGCGACCAGTGTCAGGCAAATGATAGAGTGGGCACCCCTTGGACGGGCGAGAGTGATGCGCGCGGTGGCGGTTTTGCCTGGTTTGACTATCTCACCTGCAATCAGACAACAGGGCAGTGTACATGCAGTATGGTTTCTGTTCGCACGACGCCAGGCGGCACCAGCAATTTTGATGAGGCGGATGCAACATTCGGACGGCAAACGGCAGTGGCTACTGAAACAGAGACCGAAGCGACTGTATTTCTGGAAGTGTTCGAGCGCCCGGTCACGCCCCTTGAGGACGAACAATTGCTTGATAGTGGATTGCACGGAGCAGACACCGAATCGCGCCGTCGATCAGGTTTGGAAGAAGTGCCGGACGGTACCAGCAACACTCTTGTCATGACCGAAATGGTGATGATGAACTCGGAAAGCGAGGCGGAAGAGCGCCCCAATGAGGTCGTATCGGCCCGTCGCGGAACCCCTCGCCGTGACCATCGCCCCGAAACGGCAACAGATCCCTCAGAAAATGCACCGGAGCATCCTGGTCTTGAGGCGCCATCTCATTTGCGGGCATGGGATATTGCGACCACGACACTTGAGCTGCGCTGGCAGGATAATTCCACCCGGGAATTTGGCGTGGAGGTTTGGCGCGTGGATCCTATCGCGGCGCGCCGGGATCCGGACAATCACAACTGGGCTTTCATTGGTTTGTTTGAAGAGCGCCAACAATCCAGAGTGACCGGCATTGGCCAACGCAGCGATGAGGACTTCGATCTTACCCCGGGGACGAACTATTGCTATCGCATGCGCGCTTATAGCGGGTTTGACCGGGCAGAAGTCTCAGACTATTCCGAAGTATTCTGCACAGAAACGACGCCATAGCCCATGTTACACCCTGAATTTCCGCTTAAGACCGCGCGTCTGCGCCTGCGCCCTCAAACGATGGAGGACCTTGAGTGGCAGTATGATCTGCGTCATTTACCTGAAGTCTTCCGGTATCTTCCCTTCGGTGGTGAAAGCCGGGATGACCTGGTCGAAGTAATGGAAAAGCGCGTAAAGATGACCCATTGGACCGAGGAAGGTGGCTCGGTGATGCTTATCGCCGAAGAAATTTATTCTGGTGCTAGGGTGGGCGAAGTGTGCCTGTTCAGCGATAAGCAGGTTCAGGAAACCGGCGAGATAGGATATATTCTGCACCCGGACTATCAAGGAAAGGGATATGCCGCAGAAGCCGCGCGCGAAATGTTGCGCCTTGGTTTTGATGATGCAAACCTCCACCGCATCGTGGCCAAATGCAATGCTGAGAACAAAGCGTCCCTTCACGTGATGCTCAAGCTGGGTATGCGTCAGGAAGGCATTGCCAGATCAGCTAGTTTTGACAACGATGAATGGTGCGATCTTCTTACCTGCGCCATGTTGGAGAGCGAATGGAAAGCGCAGCAGGCAAAACAAGCAACAACGTAGTGAATGCCGCTTAACCCTCGTTGCTGAAAGCTAAACTTATCTGAAAGGAGAAAATTGTATCTTCTCTGTTCACGCTGTTGAGCAAAGCGCTAGAGCCAAATTCGAGAGGGGATTTTCATGGACACAACCACCATAGCCACCGCCATGCTGGCCACGTTGTTGCTGATGGCAACCATGTTCATCCAACCTGTTGCGGCGAATGAAGCTGAGCCACCGATGCGGGAAATCACCGCGCCGGCGCAATTGGCGACCCCCGATGGCTGGGTTCCTCCTCAAGAAAATGAAAACCCAGAAGAGCCTGCTACGGACATCGTCATGAGCGGCGGTGGCCCTGGCGCAACTTCCACTGGCTTCCAGTTTCATTTGGAAAACGTGAACGAAGACTAGGGCTCACATCAGGCCTTAGGCAGTCCCGCTTTTACACGATCGATAAATCCGCTTTTCATGCGATTATAACTCGCGTGATCATCGGCGTATTTTGCCGCCAGTTCTTGTTTGAGTTCGCTGTATTGGGCGGCGATTGCATCGTCTGATCTCATGGCATCGCGGAACTTCAAATACTGAAACCACTCGATACTTTCCGCGACAACCGCGTGGACAAGGAATTTGCGCTTCTCCGGGTCGCGACCAAAAATTACTTCACCTAGAATTCCGATATCGCCGGGAAAGTCGTAACCGATGGAGGCCATGGGCTCGATCATCTCATTGGCGACTTCCAACCCCCTCACCGCAATGCAGATATCGATGACCGGCTTGGCATAGATGCCGGGGATCGACGTGCTGCCAACGTGTTCCATGGCCAAGATGAGATCGCCACAGGTGGTGCGGATGCGCGCTGCTTCCTCGGCGAAATCTCGAGCCCACTCCGGCGAGTGAGGGCAAAGCCGGACTTTCTTGCGTTCAACACCAAGGGACATGGGAACGGCTCCAGTTCAGCATTTGTGAAATTTGTTGCCTGCCTTTGTAATACTGCAGGCACAGCAGTTCCGCATGAGAGTTGCCCTTGGGTCAAACCATCTGAGCCAAATATTTCATTGCCTTCCTTGGGTTTAGATTATATATCGTCAATCGACGATTTGCGATATATGGGCGACAGCTATGCCAACGCCGCGGAAGACAGACGCCAGATCAAAGCGAAAGCCAATCTCAGAAGCCGCTCCCATCGAGGATATGGCGCTGGTTGCCAAGGCGCTGGGGCATCCTGCGCGCATCCACATTGTGCAAATGCTGCTCGAAAAACAGTCCTGTATTGGGTGCGATATTGTGGATGAGGTCGGCTTGGCTCAATCCACCGTTTCTGAACATCTGCGGATCCTCAAGGCCGCCGGTGTTATCACTGGCGAGATTGAACGCCCGCGGGTTTGCTATTCTCTCAATCCCGATGGCTTGGCTCCCCTGTTCGCTCTGTTGAATGCAGTGTTTGAGAAGGAAAAAACCTGATGTCGCTTTTTGAACGCTACCTCACTCTCTGGGTTGGCCTTTGCGTTGTCGTCGGAATTGGGCTGGGGCACTTTCTGCCTGGCGTCTTTCAGGCAATCGGGTCAGCTGAGATTGCCCATGTCAATCTGCCGGTTGCGGTTCTGATCTGGTTGATGATCATTCCCATGCTGATCAAGGTGGACTTTGGCGCGCTGGGTAAGGTTCGCGAACATTGGCGCGGCATCGGCGTGACGTTGTTCATCAACTGGGCGGTAAAGCCTTTTTCGATGGCAGCGCTGGGCTGGATCTTTATTGGGCATATCTTTGCTCCCTATTTGCCGGCCGATCAGATCGACAGCTATATCGCTGGCTTGATCCTGTTGGCTGCTGCGCCCTGTACCGCCATGGTTTTTGTGTGGAGCAATCTCTCGGATGGGGAGCCGGACTTCACGCTAACGCAAGTTGCCCTGAACGACACAATCATGATCTTCGCATTTGCCCCCATTGTGGGGCTGTTGCTGGGTATTTCCGCTATTATAGTCCCTTGGGAAACGCTTCTCATTTCTGTGGGCCTCTACATTGTCGTGCCGGTAGTTTTGGCTCAGATCATCCGGCACCAAATTCTTGCCGCCGGCGGGCTGGAGGCCCTGTCAAACATTCTTGCGCGAATGCAGCCGGTTTCGCTCATCGCGCTGTTAACAACGCTCGTTATGTTGTTTGGGTTTCAGGGCGAACAGATCATAGCCCATCCAGTAATCATTGCGATGATTGCCGTACCAATTCTGATCCAGGTCTATTTTAACTCAGGCCTCGCCTATGTGCTCAACCGAACGGTCGGGGAAGCCCATTGTGTGGCGGCCCCCTCGGCGCTTATTGGGGCCAGCAACTTTTTCGAACTTGCAGTGGCAGCGGCGATCGGCCTGTTCGGATTTTCTTCCGGCGCAGCCCTCGCGACAGTCGTTGGTGTTCTGATCGAAGTGCCGGTCATGTTGTCCGTGGTGAAGATCGTCAATGCGAGCAAGCCCTGGTACGAGCGCGGGAAGGCAGTGCAGCGTACCGGCAAGGCTTCAAGCTAAGGTATGATCGAAATGGTGACCCCGAGTGGATTCGAACCACTGGCCTCCAGAGTTACCAAGCCCTCACGGTGAGCACTAAAAGCGCAGATTGAAATCCAAGTGGCCTCAGATTGCAGAGCCACGGCGCTAGGTCATTCGATCTGTCCCGCAGCCCAAGTCGCGGTGCTGGGCAGGTAGTCGGGCGGATACCCGAAACCGGATACCAGATCTTGCGGCTTGAACATGGAATGAGTCCGGCCCGGATAGACTCGTGTCTCGATATCCAGTTCATGCTCTGTTCGAAGCTCGACCAGTCGCGCTAGCGATCGATCGGTCGGTGTGTTTTCGTCGTCCTCGGCAAAGACCGCGAACAGCGGCGCGTCCAACTGCACAATCCACGGAGCCGGGTCATAGTAGATATCGGCGATCCATGCCGCATAGATGTCAGGGTCATAATCTCCCACGCCCATGCGGAAGTTATCGAGCCAGCCCTCGCTTCTAACGCGTGCGAGTTCTTCTTCCAAAGGGGTACGCCGGTCCAGAAGTGGATCGCGTGATACGGCTGCGGCAGTGTAGTAATCCCATATGGCGAGACGCAGGGCGAGCACCTGATCGATGGCTGACTGATTCAACCCCTCGCGTGCGAGGTCATTCTGCCATTCGTAAAGGACCGTGTCAGACCAAAGAAGAGCAGGCATGACCAAATTGATCACAAAGTCCATGTCGCCCGCGCGCACCGCTACCTCGGGGGTAAACCACGCGCCCTCGCTGATGCCAACTAGGCCCATTCGAGTGCCATCAATTTCGATCCGGTTGCGGAGCATCTCAACGGCGCTCAACGCGTCGCTAATAAACTCAGGGAAGGTGGCGCTTTCGAAATCGCCCTCGCTGCGATCAATGCCGCGCTTGTCATAGAGAAAAACGGCAAACCCCTCGCGCGCGAAGGCGTTCGCGTGCAGAACATAGGTCACGTCGCGACCGGGTGAGCGGCCTGACCCGGGAATTAGAGTCATGGCGGGAAAGGGGCCTTCACCATCTGGCAGATATAGATCGCCCACAAGGCTGGTGCCATCTCTGGCTTCAAAAGTAACAACAACGGGGGCTGTCACGGGTTTCAAATGGCGTATCCAAGCATAGCCTGCAAGAACGGCAACCAAGCCAGCAAGAACCACCATGGATAGGGCTATACGACGGACCATACCCAGCCTCCCTTCTGTGCAGAACCATCATTGTCATATGGGAAATCAGGTTTTGTATTCAAGTGTGCACTGCAATACTTGCAGTTCACATTGCGATATCGACGGTAACTCAAGATAGATGGTGACCCCGAGTGGATTTGAACCACTGGCCTCCAGATTAGGAATCACGCCGCCTGCATTCTTCAGTTTCCCATATGGCGGCAATGAAATCCGGTTTCAGCGAGTCCGTTCAACGGCTTAGGTGTGACTGGATTGAATTAGACACCACATGGTGGGAATAGATGCATTTCGCCAAATAGTTCCCCGGCGCGTCCCGGAACAAGTCTCATATTCTTCGTATTCCAAGCGCTAAATTTTCTATCCCCAACTGCAAAATATTTTTCAAAAAAGTTGAAATGATTTCTATGTCCACAGGGTGAGGATTTAAACTCATATCGAATTTACCTGCAATTTCAGTAACTTGACACGACTTTCCCCTTACTATTTCTATATTGGGAGGCCCCTTTATGGGGTGTGCTGATTAAAGGAAAGGTATCGATATGAGTAACGATTATGAACGTGAAGGTGATCGGGATGAACATGGTCGAGCAAGGAAATCTTGGCGTGCTTCAGAAAGAGAGGCCGCGAAAAGAAACCGACCATCTCTTACTGTGAAAACAATGGAAGCAGCGAGGCCCGAGGCCAAGGAATATACTCTTTATCACAAGGACGGAAGAGGCCTTGGCCTGCGAGTCCGACATACGGGTGAAAAGACATTCTACTTCTATTACTCAACGACCAGAGGGAAGAGGGTAAAAAAGAAGATTGGAAGCGCTAATGCAATGACCCTTGAGAATGCAAAGTCGGCGGCCCAAGAACTTTGGAACTTGGTCAGCGAAGGTGAAGACCCCCGAGAGTTGGCAAAGGATGGAAAGAACCTAACTTTTGGGGTGGTATTCAAGGAATACTACCTCTCCCATGCAAAAGGCTTTGCGCCAAAATGGCGACGGCAGGTTGAACGCCTCTATGAGCGTTTCTTTGAAGAGGAACTCGCAGAAACACCAATTGGTATATTGAGGCGGGTAGATTTGATGCGGTGCCTAGAGCATGCACCTACGTCCAATATGAAGAGCCAAGCGCACCGGGCCATCTCGTCTGTTCTGAGTTGGTGCGTGGACATGGGTTACATAGAGCGCAATCCTATAAAGCAAATGCAACTTGGACATCGCCTGAAATCTCGGGATCGAGTTCTGAGCGACAAGGAGATTGCATCTATCTGGCATGCCACAAGTGTTCTGCGAACTCCCTTCCCAGAGTTTGTCCAAATGTTGATCCTGACGGGTCAGAGAAGATCAGAAGTATCCGAAATGAAGTGGGCTGAGATCAATTTTGAGGAGAGCCTGTGGCGATTGCCAAAAGGGCGGACCAAGAATGGATATGCGCAGGAAGTCCCTCTTACGCCAACCATGATAAGTGTCTTGGATAGTCTACCCAAGCAGCAGGATTATGTATTTGCTAGCCCAACCGTAGAGGGCCGCCCCATAGGAGGTTTCTCCAAACCAGTACGTAAGTTGCGAGATGCACAAGGAATTGAGCACTGGGTTTTGCATGACTTGAGGCGCAGCCTGGCCAGTGGCATGGCGAGATTGGGTGTGCAACCACATGTCATTGAAGCTGTCATTGGGCATCGGACGGGTGCCGTGAGCGGTCTGGCAGCAATTTACAATCGACATACCTATGAAGATGAAAAGCGCGAAGCCCTAATGCTTTGGGATCAACACATCCAGGAGATATTGCAGAAGTATCCAGAGATCATTCCACCAAAGGATGATGCTGTTGTCCTCTAGTGCATTGAACCTGTTGAGAGATCATCAGCGATTGAATCAAAGAATATGCCAATGATTAGCCTACTGACTAAAGTCAGCCGATTATTTAAAACGCCATATAGTGGGGAATCTTACTCTTGAAGAATACGAAGGGTACTAGTTCAGGGGTGCATCCCCACGAAATCCCCGGAAGTCGTCATACTGATCAAAATATTAGAGTATTGGTTTGAAGAAAATGAAAAACTCAAAAGTTGACACCCGCTGAGGGTCTGGTTTGTTATTATAGGTGAGGGCCGAGTGGTCTCACCATGACACAAACAAACTATAAGGACTTTCGTCATGGAAAATCAAAATGACAACTTCATACTCATTCCTGCAAAGAGCGGCGGCGGAGCATTAGTGCGTCGCAGTCAGATATCTGGTGGCCGTGCCAATGGAGGAGATGGAGCAATCGTATATCTTGCTTCTGGTCCGTCCGTTTATACAACAGCTACAATTCCACAGCTTGCTGGATACCTACAAGCTGAAACGGCAAACCTACGCTAATTCTGCAAAGCAGAAACACGGAAGTGCGCCATTTGCTTCTGTAGGTGGCGCACGCCTCTCTCTAACTGGCGTGGCAGAGGTGTGAACAGGTCGATGCTGCAATCAGACAGGTTTTGCGAAACGTGAAACAGGTTCTTGCATTCAGTTGATTTTACAGACTCACAACAACAATAGACTGCAAGTGTGTTGCGACACAAAAGAAGTGCACGTAAGGAGGCGTGTTGTCGTCTTGAATATTGGTCACGCGCCCGAGAAGAGTTAGCATTCTATTTGACCTGAGACTGACCTGAGACCCTAATTCTCCTCCATTTTGTAGTAGAGTCCGGCCCCTCACGACAGGAGACGGACGAATGAAGCGTTCACGGTTTAACGAAGAGCAGATTATCGGGATATTGCGGGAACAAGAGGCGGG
>JAJFIL010000258.1 GCA_021774965.1 Alphaproteobacteria bacterium | reverse complement strand
CACCTTCTGGGCACTGATCATCATGACGATTGTGCAATTGGTCGTGGTTTGTATCGACAAGAAGACAAGTGCGGACCTCAAGAAATTCTCGCGCAACATGGTGCAGTACCTGTTCGAGCTGATGGCCTTTATCAGTTTCGCCAGTGAAGAGCGGCCATTTCCCTTTGGGGCATTTCCTTCGGTCCCCGAGTAGTTAACGACTATTCACTCTATTGGTTTCAAAGCCGGGTCATGGAAGTGGCTCGGCTTTTTGATTCTTTGCGAGGTCTCTCAAGTAACGGGTAACCCATTGGATTAACGGCGTTTTCCGCAGAGGGCTTGCCTCAAGGGCGTCAAGACGTCACACTGTGCCAGTGAGGGCAATTTCTGAGGCGAAATAACCCAAAACGGGTAGGGGAGGGCAACAACCGGCGGCGTCGGTCTTCCCGAGCTGCCGCCTAATAAGGAGATGCCCATGACTGTTGCAATGATCCTGAAATCCAAAGGATCCGAAGTTCATACAATTCACACAGATATCTCGGTTGAGGAAGCAACGCGCCTGCTGCGCGAGCTCCATGTGGGGGCCCTCGTGGCAACCAGCGATGGCGGCACGATTGCAGGTGTCTTTTCTGAACGTGATCTTGTCCGCGCCATCACAACAGATGGCAATGCGGCGCTGAATAATCCGATTAGCGCCTATATGACCCGCGCTGTCGTAACTGCCGGCATGCAAGATACGCTTGATAGCCTGATGGAGCGTATGACCGGACGCCGGATACGGCACTTGCCAGTTGTAGAAGATGGCCAACTAAAAGGCATCATCTCAATCGGCGATATCGTCAAGGCAAAGATCGCTGAAAGCGAATTCGAAGCCAAGGCGCTGAAGGAATATATCTCAGCGGGCTAATCTTCGGCATCAAGCGAGAGTATCTCGAAACGCAGGATATCTGCAGACACGGCTTGTGCTTGTGTCATGCCACCTATGATATAAAATGATCCGCCTACTGAAATAAGACCACGATGATCCATGGTTGCGGGGTCGCGATGGCCCAGTGCTGTCCAGGCATCCTCTGACACATCAAAGGCAAATACGATGGAGGCAGGCTCGCTGGGCTCTCCGTTGTATCCCATGCCATCGAAATTGTAGGGATTGGCTGAGCCGCCAGCAAAGACGATGGCGTTCAAACCATCACTGCCTGCCACCGCCATGCGGTAGAGCGGTGCTCCGGGATGATCCGGCAAGGGCCGCCAGCGAATGCGTGTGGGATCGGTCTCGCTGATCTCTCCGGCCCATACCTCGCTGGACATGATAAAATCGCGGGAGCCATCGGCATCATTGGTGATGCGAACCCCGTCTGCCACGATAAGGGTGCGGCCCGCAATCCCGCCCCCATGACCAAAGACCGGAGCACCAGGGAAGGGCGTGGCTTGAGCCCAACTGTCTAACTCTGTGTCATAGACCTGAACCAGATTGACGTTGCCCGAGTTTTGCCACCCGCTGATGAGATAGATGTATCGATCCGCATAAGCCAGCGAGACCGCATCATCAACTGGCACCGGCATGGGTGCGCGCGTTGTGTAGCTCTCATGTTCGGGATCAAACAGGTATGTCTCCACCGTGGAAACCTCATGACCATCTTCCGCGACGGTGTAGCCCCCAAAGAAATAGATATGCCCGCCAAGAGCGACCGCTGTGGCCGCAAGGCGCCCTTCCTCGCCAGGCACATCAGGTAATTGCCGCACGGTGCCGGTGGAAAGATCAAAGGCCCAGGCGCGCGCGTGGATATCCTCCCACGCCTTGCCCGAGGCGAGCCCTGCAAAACTGTATAGAACTGTGCCATCCCTGCCGTTTATGGCAGCAACGGCGTTGTTTGCGACAGGCTCCGGTAATGAGCCGATAATTTCAGAGGGGAAGATTTTGGAGGGGAAATCATGGCTCCCGGGAAGGGATGTGCAGGCGCAGCAGGCTAAAGCCAAAGCCAGAATTATAAACCTCATGTGCCTCTCCCTCTCATTGAAATGAAAGGGAGAGGCTATCTATTCAGCTTGGCAAAGGAAAGCGCTCTAGAACGATTTCGAAACGGTGATTCCGAAACTTTCGTCATTGCCGCTAAGACCATTGGTTCCGTAAAACCGAGCCCCGATATCCAGGCCCAAAGCAGTCACGCTGATGCCGATGCTATAGTCTTCATAGTCATCCCCCAACAGACCGTCTTCAAATTGGCTTGCGCCATAGGAGCCATCGATACTTAAGCCTTCGATGCCGGTGGCCTCGCTGAGGTCCATGCGGAGAGTGGCTTGGTAGTAGAACGCTCCACCAATCTCACCATAAAAATCAGGCGAGTAGGCCACGCTGCCGCCAACTTCGAACGGGCCAACGGGCGCACTGACGCCGCCGTAAACTTCGATGAAATTTTGCTCTCCGGTGGCGAGCTCAGGCGAGTCCGGGTAGGCATAATAGATCACGCCGAAATCAAAACTCAACATGTTGTAGGTGGGGGTGAGGCCCGCATAGAGGTCTAACTCCATGGTGGTGTCATCTCCGAAATCAACACTCGAGGCCCAGGTGCCCGCATAGAACATGCCTTGGGTATAATCAAAGCCGCCCTGGATGGCCGGGCCATCATCGGTCTGCGTGATGCCGCGAAAGACATAGTTGCTGGTTAGCGCCACATTACCGCTGAGGTCCCCTGGCAATCCGTCGCCTGCCCATGCTGTGCTTGAGAGCATCGTTGTAAGCAAAAATGCAGCTGAAATAATGGACCGTTTCATGGTCTGTCCCCTTGTTGTCATTGGTCTCCAACTCTCCATCGCAAGGGGGGGGCCAGAGTGTGCAAGGGAGTAATTTGGGCTGAAGAAAAGCTCAGGCGACTCAGCTGCGACTCAGTGCAACTCCTTGAATTTGCGCTGTAAAACAGATTTGAATTTCTCGAAAACTTTTCCACCACAGGCCTGGAATGGGTTTATTGAAGGCTCAACAAAGAAACCGGAGCGCACGTTTTTTGTGCGCCCCGGCTTTGACTGCTTAAGTTTTGTGCGCTGCAGATGCTGCGCCTTAGAGAACCGCTTCACCCCGGGATTGGGCCTGATACAGGCTGGCGTAGTGACCACCTTGTCGCTGTGCCAGTTCTTGCGGACGGCCCTGTTCCACCACCTTGCCATTGGCAAAGACCAAAACCCGGTCCACCGCCTGAATGGTGGAAAGGCGGTGAGCGATCAGGATCGTTGTCCGTCCTTCCATTAGGTGGGTGATGGCATCCTGGATCTTTGCCTCTGTGATCGAGTCGAGACTTGAAGTTGCCTCGTCCAAAATCAGCAGCGGCGTATCCGCCAGAAAGGCACGAGCCAAAGCAATCCGTTGGCGTTCACCACCGGAAAGTTTGATACCGCGCTCACCCACCAGGGTTTCATAACCCTCCTTGAGTTGGGTGATGAACTCGTCCGCATGGGCCTGCTTTGCTGCCTCCTCAATCTGGGCATGGGTAGCGCCCGGTCTTGCGTAAGCAATGTTCTCCGCTAACGAGCGGTGAAACAAAACTGGCTCTTGCGGCACGATGGCCATGGCCTGACGCAAGCTTTCCTGAGTGACCTGGGCGATGTCCTGACCGTCAATGCGGATACTGCCGCTTTGAATGTCATAGAGACGTTGCACCAGCTTGACGAACGAGGTCTTGCCAGACCCCGAACGACCCACCAGCGCCACCCGTTCCCCCGCCTCAATATTCAGCGAGAAGTCGCTGTAAAGCGGCTCGGGTTGGTTGTCGTAAATGAAGGTGACATTTTCAAAACGTATCTCACCTTCATCCGCTTCCAATGGCAGGGCCTTGGCACGATCTGCGACACCCAGTTCCTGATCTGCGAAGTCCACAAGGTCTTCGATCTCGTTCACTGATTGCTGCAGGTTCCTCAAGTTCATGCCCAACTCGCGCAAGTAACCATCCAGCACGAAGTAAGACGTGACGATCAACACGACCTGACCGGACGTCGCGGCCCCCTTGCTCCAGGCCCAGACTGCGGCAGACAACATGCCACCTTGCAGACAGAAACGAAGAACAGACTGGAGCAGGACCAAATCAATTTGGCGACCCCAGCTTTTCTTGGCCCCTGCACGCCAATCAGACATGAGGTTCCGAAACGTTTCTTCCTCGCGCCGTTCAGCCCCAAAGGCTTTGACAACAGCGTTACATGTAATTGCATCGGCCAGACCGCCGCCCATCTTGCTGTCCTTCGCAATGAAGGCCTGGTTGGCAGGAGCCACATATTTGACCGACAGGATGACGTTCACGATCACATAGGCGACGGTGACCAGACCAAGCATCATGCCAATTTCTGGTAAGCTGATTGTCAGGATCACAGTCATGATGACCACCATCAAGGCTGCATGAAACAGGCCCCAAAGCAGCGTGTCCTGGAAGATGTCAAAGGCCCACATGCCCCGTGTGATCTTCCGAACCGTTGCCCCGGCAAAGCTGTTGGCATGCCAATCCGTGCTGAACTGCTGCACGCGATTGAAAGCATCTTCTGATACTTGCGCCAACAATTCCGCCGCCCACCAGATCCAGATGCGCAGGTTGATCTGCAACGTAATGTGAAGGACGGCAGCAGCGATTAGGAACCCGATCAAGGGTTCCAATGCTGACTTTCCCTCCGCTGCATTCCCGCTTAGGACATCGATCAATTGCCCGGAAAAATAGGGCAACATCGAATAGCCGGACACAGTGATAACCGATAGCGCGATGATAAGGGCCATCAAATAGGGCCGTTGGCTCCAATAGCGCCAGGCAAAAACAAACACGCGGGCGTAGGCCCCTTTGGAGGGCGCAGCGGCCTTTTCCGAGCTCTCGGTCGGGTTGGGTTCTGTTGTTTGAAGTTCCTCCAACGGAACTTCTATATGATCGATCATGGCTTCGTGAGACATGGCACTTCTGCGCCTCCTAAATTGAGACGCCTCCTCAAAAATGGGTCGAGTGGCCAGGGGGGTAGCATCGCAAAATTGCGCCCGGGCCTTTGGAAAGAACAGAAACTTGTGACGGTGAGAGCTCACACATACGGCTTGCCGCAGTGCACATAAGTTCAATGTGTGGAGAGCAACTCTCGCCCGGTTCCTGCCTTGGCAGCCCGGGCTAGTGGTCAATGACCGAAACCCCGGGACTTAGCGCTTAGACAGAGAACCGCTGATTACAGTTATAAAGCTGGTCATGCGATTTCCCTTTAGTCTGTGGGTCAGCCTTCAATATGAAGGGCGAGCCCGGGTGGTCAAAACACTTGCACGATACATCCTGCAAGTGGGAGGGGAAACTTGCACAGGGTTCGCGAGATCACCAGCACAATTTGTCAGTGCACGGTAAGTTCGTCCGCACTGTGACGATTTTGCATCACCCGGGCTGTGCTTTGGCAGCTGGGCCAGAAAAGAACGAATGCGATCCGAAAAGAAAATGATGTCTTTTGAGATTTCGAATTTGATCACTGTTTATCGCT
>JAJFIL010000257.1 GCA_021774965.1 Alphaproteobacteria bacterium | reverse complement strand
GCCTTGGGCGATGGCGATAGTGGAGACGCGAACGTCTGCGCCGATGACGATAATGCCGCTTTCCTCGTTGATGACAACGCGGGCAGGTTGATCAGGAACGACACCGAGGTTCTCAACGTCCGTGACCAGATCAATCATGGAACCGGGATAGCCCACGGGAATGGTCAGGGCCACATTGGTGGGGTCAACGGCAGTGGCTGCTTGCTGGCCCAGATGCGCGTTGATGGCCTGAGCCATGCGGCGGGCAGTGGTCAGATCCGGATTGCGCAAGGAAAGGCGCAGTGAGCGCACGCCCTGCATATTAAAAGCAATTTCGCGTTCGATGATGCCGCCATTGGCAACACGGCCCGAAGTGGGGTTGCCCTGGCTGATGGAGCCGCCATCGCCGGTAGCAGAAAAACCGCCGATGGCAACGGGGCCTTGAGCGACGGCGTAAACTTCACCGTCTGCGCCCATGAGCGGGGTCACCAAAAGCTGGCCACCTGCCAACGATGATGCATCCCCCATGGAGCTGACCACCACATCGATGGAAGAGCCCGTTGGGGTGAAGGGGCGAAGCTGGGCGGTCACCATTACGGCGGCCACGGTATCTGTGTTGACGTTCATCCCGCGGATGTTCACGCCCATGCGTTCCAGCATGGCGATGAGGCTTTGTTCGGTAAAAGGAGCATTGCGCAGGCTGTCGCCGGTGCCATTGAGGCCCACGACCAGGCCATAACCGATCAGCTGGTTGTCGCGAATGCCTTCGACATCGGCAATGTCCTTGATGCGGGAGGTCGCCATGGCGGGCACGGGCGCGAGGATCGCTGCCATCAATACCAGGCCAAGGGCAAACATGGGCGCGTTGATCGCTGTCTTTAAAATGGCCTTCGGGCTCATAAGGGCTCCCCTTTATCGGGTCTAGAGTTCTGCCTGCCTAAAAGAATGCGGGTTTCATGCCACTGGCGGCGCGCCGGGGTGGTTTATTAAATCAATAAAATCAATGTGTTATGGGTGGCGCGCAGGCGCGTCCTTACGGGCACCCGCTCACCGGGCAAATTTTACCGGGCAAACACATCCCTTTAGTTCAAAATTAACGGCATTTGCCAAAGCTGGGTTCTGACGAATCACCGTCGAAGCAACTCTGATAGAACTCGCGACCTCATGAAAGTATCTGGCAGCCGTCCCACAGGCACCACCGGCGTTGGCCGTGTGAAGAAAAAAGGCGCAGCGGGCGCGGGCTTCAGCGTGGATGAAGCCGAAGCTGCCTCAGGTGCCGCCCAAACTCAGGCCCCCGCCGCCGTTTCTGGTGTGGGCGCTCTTTTGGCCATGCAGGAAGTCGACGCAGACGGCAAGGGTGCGCGCCGCCGCGCGGTTCAACGGGGCCACGATATGCTGGACCTTTTGGACGATATTCAGATCTGCCTTTTGGAAGGCGGCCTGCCCGAAGCCAAGCTCAAGGCACTGCTTCGTGTGGTCAATGCAGACGACAACGCCAGCCCCGATCCAGATGTAAACGCGGTGCTGGACGAAGTGGAACTCCGCGCCCGTGTGGAGCTCGCGAAGTTCGGGCATTACGGCTAGTTACTGGTCCCGCCCTTCATCCCAATCAACCCATGGCTGATACCTTCTTTCCCAGATTTCCTGGCCCTGTCGGTCGTTGGTTTCTCCGAGGGGTAAAAGTTCATAGGTGATGATTGGACTTGCACTATTTTGTTCGATATCAGTGATCGCAGCTTGAGTTATCTCAGCCATAAGCCTGATCGATGTTTCGCAGTCGGTCGCGAATCTGAAAAGAATTACTGAGTTGAAGAATTCATTTTCGGTTATGGGATGTGAAGTTGCGTTGATCACACGTCCATATGCGTCGAATAGGTCAAGTCTAAGTGATGGCTCGGGAAAGCCAATTTCATCCTCGCTGACACCGATGGCATGCCAATCGATACCAACTTGACAGAAATCTTCATTGACGGTGTCGGGCGCGCCGGACCGTGCATCACATGCACAAACAACAGAGAAGATTAGAAGCAATACTGCCACTCTGGCCATAACCTAGATCCGTTCTCTATAAACACGAAAGAACAATGGAGCTTGATTGTCGGACGTCGTCCTTTCCGACAGTTTCACGCGCCAAAAATAACCGTAGGGAGAACTAAATACTGCTCGAAATTCCCGTCGGTATGTTTGTAAAGGTAGCACATGTGAATTGATTGACCTACCTGCGCCCCTGCGAGATAAATTTGGTACTTGGCCGCCGCCCTCGGACAGGGCAAATGCCTCATAAGAGCCGTCAAATCCGGCTGCACCCAGAACTTGGGTTGATTGAACCTCAACGCGAATCTTACCGCCACCCTGAAACTCCCATCGGGTGCCAAAAGGGCCTCCCGTGGGCGAGATTAGTTCCATGATGCCGGTTGAGCGAAGCCGTGTTTTCCGCACCTGTCCCGGTTTTGAACTTGTGCCATAAAACCGTTTGTCCAGCTCCTTTTGGACGCCTTTGGCGACCTTGTCCCATTTCTTCATTTAGAACTTCCTTTTTTGACTAGCGTTTGAACATTATGAGGCCACCCGGGAAGACGGGGACAAGCTCATTCATTTGGTTCGATTTTTGGGCCCTGACGGCAGTTTTGCAACCTGGTAACGGGGCATTAATTGGCATATTGAAAGGTTAAGACTCGTTGGTTATAGTCGCCGCGCTTTTGCCGGGGGGCCAAGCCCGTTGATGCTTTTAGGGTCCAAAGTTTTAGGGAGTGAACCACATGGGTGTTGAACTACCGATTGATTACGTGCCGTCTGACAGCGAACCTTTCATGGGCGAGCTGCAGAAGGAATATTTCCGGCGCAAGCTTCAGGCCTGGAAAGACGAAATTCTGGAAGAAAGCAAAAGCACTATCGAGGCGCTTCAGGAAGAAAACAACAATCATCCGGACCTGACTGATCGCGCGTCCTCGGAAAGCGAACGCTCCCTGGAGCTGCGCACCCGCGATCGTCAGCGCAAACTTATCGCCAAAATCGAAGCCGCCATGCGCCGCATCGACGAAGGCCTTTACGGCTATTGCGAAGTAACGGGCGAACCCATCGGGATCAAACGCCTCGACGCCCGCCCTGTGGCCACGCTCTCCATCGAAGCGCAAGAAGCGCATGAACGGAAAGAAAAAATCTATCGGGACGATTAGGTCGCAGCGGCGACGGCGCTGAATAGGGATCACTCTCTTATCGAGATGCCGCGGCTTGATGACCACTCTCGTTGTTTGGTCATCCCAGCATTCATTGCACTACTGTCCGGTTTAACTTGGCAGGTTGCGCTTCAACTGCAGCATCTTGTTGGGATCGATACCGATTTCAATATTTGAGACTCTGTTTTCATTTGTGCCCCAACGGTGGCTTGCCACCCCCACCCGGCGCGCTTCGCTTGCCGACCTCCCCCGTCCCAAAGGGGGAGGTGATTTATGAAAGCCGCTCCCAGCTTCACTTCCCCCCTTGCGGGGGAAGGTCAGGATGGGGGGTAT
>JAJFIL010000256.1 GCA_021774965.1 Alphaproteobacteria bacterium | reverse complement strand
ACGGCCTTCTCGCTGAATGACGGCACCGCATTGGAGTTCATCAATGCCGGTGCGAAGGTCGGGGGCAGTGTGGATGCAGATGTTGAAATGTGGGCGAGGAATGCTTCTGGAACGCAGGCATTTCTTACCCATGTCGGAGGGTATGTCGCAGGCCAGCGATGCCGTCAGGCCGTGGCATGGAAGGTTAACGACTACGCCTCATCACTAAACGGAGGCGCGCCACTGACCGACACCACCGGAGCGGTGCCAACACTGACCACATTGCAGCTTGGTGCCGCTGGTGCGTCAATCGTATCATCATTCACCTCGATAAACAGCTATATTAGGTCTATAACCTATTATGACACACGGCTATCTGACGCCCGTATACAAGAACTTTCTGCTTAGGAGTCGGCGAGAATGAGCAAAGAAAACGAGCCGTGGCACTTGCGGCAAAAGATTATTATTGGCATCATTGTTGGCTTGGTTGGTCAGGGGATAACCGTTAGCGGTGCCGCATGGGCCGTTGTTCGCAACATGGACGCTAATATACAGAGAAACGCATCGGCAATCGCACAGATAAGGGTTCAGCAGGTTGAGGACGCGTCCATTAACAAGTCGTATGTCGCCCACAAGGCCATGTCAGAGAACCAGTTTGTGAATATTGCTGCTGGTCAGAACCGCATCGAGAAGAAGCTGGATCGATTGATAGAGCGCGAAAACTGAAAAGGAAAGACGAGCAAATGATTGATAAACTGAAAGCCTTGGTTAAAACGCAAAGGTTTTGGCTGTATGCGCAGGCACCTATATTCCTGCTCCTGTTATTTGTTTTCTGCTAATGTCTATATCCATTAAGGCAGGCGTCAGGGTGGCTGGTGTTGTCCCTGAAATGGCAATGGCCCTACCGATTATAGCCAGTCAGTATGCCAAGTTTGGCTCTGATTGCGTTATCACGTCATGCGTTGATGGATCGCACTCACAGGGTAGCCTTCATTATGCCGGTGCAGCCATGGACTTTCGCACAAGGAACGTCACCAGCGACAAGCGCCAGCCGCTACGGGACGCTATTAGCGCTTCACTTGGTCAAGATTATGATGCGGTGCTGGAAAGCAACCACATTCATGTAGAATACCAGCCTAAAACTGGCGTGAACCTATGACGATGGAACAATACAAATCAGCAGCCAGCCCCACGGCTGTTTATGTTGGCATAATTTTGCTGGTAATTTTCTCGATATCTGGTATAAAGACAGGCCAATATCCGCCTGAATACATGGTGATTGCTATTGTTGGCATGATCGGCGTGCGTATGGCGCAACGTGGTTATGAGCGCGGCAAAGCCATAGAGACCGGCGGCGACTTTTCATAGGGGGCAAGTCCTTGAGCAAGAAATTCACCGGCCTTGGATGGGCCAAGACAATTATCCTGCAAGCAGAGGCTTGCGGCCATGACGTGGTTATGTCGCTAATCCAATGGCACCCTGACGTGGTGGACGGCCTGGACGCGAAACACATGATGTATCTTTGCGATGGGTAGCATACTCCCCTTCATAGGCACATTAAAGGGCGCGCTGATTGGCGGTGCCGCCATGCTTATTGTCGGGATAACTGGCGGATGGAGTCTGCATCAAGTGTTTGTCGCGGCAAAACATGAGAAAGAGTTGCAGGCAAAGATAGATACTGAGGCTGACCTGCGGAAGTCTGCGGAAGAAACGGCAACAAAGATGTCAGAAGATTTAGATGTCGCGCTCGCTAATGTTCGTGTAGAGTATCGTTACATCAACAGGGAGATACCAAATGTTGTTCCACAAAGCCCTGATTGCCGCCTTGGCCCTGACTTTATCCGCGTGTTCAACCGTGCGGCCAATGGTGGAATTTCGTCCAACGCCCCCGCAATCTCTTATGACCAAATGTCCGACGAGCCTATCGAAAATCCCACAAATAAGAGACGGTGAAACCATATCGCCAGAAATACCTTGGCGCATAGTTATGTCAGAATGGGTGCCTGATTACTTCTCATGCTCAATAAGGCACAACGTCCTTGTGGATTGGGAAAATAAGGTCTCCGAACAGAGGGCCAAAATCACCCAAAAGAAACGCGGCATCTGGCCGTTTTGAAATAGTGCCGTGTGTGACGAATTACCCCCAAGTATGAATATGCCAGCAGGGGTTTAACTCATAGAGCATCTGTCACCTTTTCCGATACCACGGCGTACCGATCAGTGGAGGTGCTGGCGTATTAGTCTTTTTCAATTTGTCTAAAATATTGACATTTCCGTAATTTTGATAATTGCAGGCCTTGGTATAGTCATCGACCCAACACTTTCGCAGGTGATGACCGTATCCATAGCGTCAGTGTCTTGATCCTCAATAACACACCATCCGCTATCGCCGCCGCAGGTATCAATCCACTTAACATGAACCAGCTTCATTTTACTGCACATCCTTCTTCGTTACAGAGGCGCACGACATTGGTATGCGTTGCCCTGTATTCAGAATAATATCAGTTCCATGAATGCGCTTCACACGCCCGGCGGCATGAATGAATGACGGCTTGTCCCCACGATAAACAACGTGGGATGGAACATACCCGGCATTATAATTCACCGCGCCAAATCGAACGTAATCGCAAGACACCGTGTTACCCACACACACAGTAGGCATTTCATTTTCCTCTCGTTATCTGGTAACATTGATCCAGCGTAAGCGGTGGATGCTCTCCCGGACACTCCAGAACAAAACCTGTCTGCACCCGTGCCATATCCAAAGCCATAAGCGGTATGCCAACCTGCACTACGGCCAGCGCAAAGTATAGCATGAATATGGGGACAATGGCAGCGCCTTTATCGTGTTTCATTCCTTCACCTCCTTATAGGTTATGGTGGCAACCTCTTTCCTGGCACATATTTTTACCCCCACACCACTAACAACGCCACCGCCAACAAACGGCACGCCACCCATTATTGCGACACGCGCGTCATGGACATGCCTAGCCAGTATTTTAGGATCGACCTTATCCAGATCGCTGGTGATTATGATTTGCATTTTATAACTTCACCCATTTTGCAATCTTATGATTGTATTTTATGTGACCTTTGCGCTTGTGGGTGCATAAGACTGCCTTCGTAAACCCATTAAGAAAGGATTGAGGGATGCCGTTCCGGTCAAGTATGGGCCGCAACCTGTCCCTAACATCATCTTTTGTGAACTTGCCGCCCAGGCTTTCATAGGCGTATTTCCACATGGAAAAGTTGATTGTCTTGTTTCCGTAGTAGTAAGTTAAACTCATTTCACGCGCTCCACAAAATCCAACACAACATCACGCAAGGCAATCGCGTCAGCCTTCAACTCAATAGGTGCGGCGTTCGCCAAGTTCTTGGCCGTTTTTTCAATCAGATAAAGGTTGGCCACGAAGTGCTGTTCCGTGTCTTTATCTATTGCAGGGAAGTGCGTTTCCATTATCTGTTCCCCAGCCATATCATAAATATAGCAACACCGAAAATAAGGGCGAATACAGGGAACGGAATCCATATTGGGGATAGAACCCACCACCACGACCATGATATAACGTGGGTTAGTTTAAGCGTTATAAACACGATGGCCAATAGGCCAAAAAACCCAAGCCCCGATGAACTTGATTTGTTGTTGTTACTCATTATTTTCTCCTAACTACGGTTCCGTCCATTTTCTTGGTCAGGGTTTTATCAAAGCCCTTGGATTGCATAAGCGGTTTGTCGCGCTTCTTACGCCTGGCCTGCTGACCCGTCCTAACACCTTGCCGATCGGCGTGTGCCATGCGCTTGGTATCGTCCTTGGTTTTAACAGAATGGCAATCATGGCATAGGGTTTTACAGTTCTCCAAAGAATTATCGCCACCAAACCCATCAGCATTATCATGGTCAAACTCTGCCGCCGGAAACGCCAACCCGGCTCTGCGTGACAGCTTCTTGTGACAATTAACGCACCGGCCACGGTCACGCATAAACGCTTGGTCCTTGGTGGCCTCGCTAAAGTTCGTTCGCGGGCCTAAATGTTCAGGGCGGCGGCTCATTGGCAATATATCGTTATGCTAGACTTGTTTTTATGAGCATGGTATACCCACCCAGATGCCCCTCCACCATCATATAGAAGCACATCCGAATCACCAAATGTCGCGTCTAATGTCGCGTCTTTTGACAGATCATCAATGACCGCTCCGATATATTCTGGCTTATGCTTGCCTGATTCATAATCCCTAATAATAATCTTCATATCATTTCTCCCTCAAAGCATCATTGAAAGCCCGGCGCAGTTTCTTCAAGGCCGAACGCCCTTCACCATGCCCGGCAATACGGTATGCACGAACAGCCTTGCGCCAGTCACACTGTTTGCAGTTAGTCATTTCCTTGCCTCTATCATGGCGTCTGCAATTTCATATGCCATGTGCGTAAGTTCCGCAATTTCATATTTAGTTTCGTAACGAGCCAAAAGTCCTGTCAACGCCGCCATAGAGATTTGATCACGGTCTGACATAGCCCTGCTTTCTTTAATGGATTCCGCTACCACACGCTTAACGTCAGCCATTGAAAAATCATTATCTGGCCTGTAACATTCGCTCGCTCTGAAACTATCCATTGTTTTTTGCCTTTTCTATTAACCTTGAAAGCGTATCCATTAGTGTCCCGTCATCATCAATGGACCCACCGTGATTTTCTTCACAGGAATCAAATGAACAAAGGACGGTATCAAGAGCATCCACCAATTCATCATGTATATTAACACAATGGACTATGTGTTTGGCGTCGGTGTGTATCACATCACACGCAATAAACTCTCCGTCACTATCTTGCTCTGCTATATCATAGCCCGTAAAGCTGTTCTGTAAGTCGCATACAACCCAAGGCGTTGGTGTGTGCTCACTCATTGCTCTATTCCTGCGTCAAAAATTGATGGCGCCTGCATGGCGCACAGATTGCATTTTCTCATCAATCGTGGGTAGTTGTCTCTGTAAACACACTCTTCAACCCCATCGCACAAATCGTGCATCAATTTATTATGATACCTCTCCAGCGCCTTACATATATTAATGGCCACAGACCTGTTGTTTGTGTGAACATTGACAATATCAACGATACTTACCCGCTCACTCATCATCACCTCCATTAAGGCCAGCGCGGATTGATATTGCCATAGACAGCAAGACCCTAGCAGCCCCATATAGGGAGCTTGCCGCGGTAGGATTATAAGCATCTCGCGCCATATTCCCGTCCTTCATCCAGAAGTCAGACTCGGCGTCCAGCCTTTCAGCCACACTATCCCAATCAATCTGTTTCATCATTCCCATCCTTTCTGCTTAAACGTCCATTTGACGCTATGTTCATTACCGTATTCCTCAATGAAGGTTATCAGTTCAGACATTTGCTCTTTTCCCAATCGCGAGGACCGGAAGCCAGTCGGGAACGGTTCCCCTGAAAGCCCCTGTGTGAACTGCACTTCATGGCCACACGCTTGCATAAATACAGCCTTCCATGTTTCCCGTGTGTGTCTTCTGCCATCAGGTTCAGCCCTCGCCACATCTCCGATCATGGCCCATAGGCAGGCATTTTGGCCCAGCGACCTTTGCGGCTTACGGATCACCACCATATACCCATCAGGGGCATCCATGACGGCCTGTGCGGCACGTTTGCGAACGTCTGGATTGATTAACCTAAAGGCCACTACACATCACCAAGGAATTTCTGAACCATCAACATCATCGCCGCGTTGACGCTCGTCATTGCTGCCACGATACCCACCAGAACCAGTATCCTGCTTGCCCTTGCCACCATCAAGCCCCTGCAATTCACCCTTAAAGCGGTTGATTACAATCTCGGTGGTGTATTTGTCATTACCGTCATGATCCTGCCACTTTCTGGTGGCCAACTGGCCCTCAACATAAACCATAGCCCCTTTCTTGAGATAGGTTTCCGCGTATTTGGCTGCATGTTCATTGAACACTACAACCCGGTGCCACTCAGCCCTTTCCTTCTTCTCACCGGATTGCTTATCCTTCCAGCTTTCAGAAGTTGCCACGCGCAGATTTACCACCGGGTCGCCATTGCCCATGCGACGCACCTCCGGGTTTTGGCCCAACCGGCCAACAAGAATTACTTTATTGACGCTCATAATATCACCCCGTTTTGCGTATGCTCATCACACCGACTATATTTGTAATCATTAAGGCTCGCGATAAACCTCAATGCCATAGCCGCAGTCTGTATGGCCTCCTCGCGAACATCATCTGCATTTGATTTTTCAGGCTCATAAACAGATTGCAATACAGCCTTATTTAGTTCGCCATACTCCTCACCAAGAACCGCTAACGCATGTAGCGGGTCTGTAGGCCATGTTGGGAATATGCCAACGGCCCTTCTTACTTCTACAAGCACGTCATCCATTACACTCATTTTATTTCCTCATATTTTTTGTGAAACACGTCTGGTTTGCATGGGTAAAACTCGCCGCGCAGACCCTTGATGATGAAGTCACCTGTGCGGGCCTCCATATAACCCTTGGCGTCTTTTGGTCCATTGTTCGATATTGTCATTATTTTACTCCCTCTATAGCCATAACCCTATCGGCTTCGGCTTTTGCAATTTCAGGTGACCGCAAGCCGTTCATTTTATCAACCATTTCATTAACCTCATCATTGCCGTTCGTGATCTCTGCCTTTAGTTCATCAATCGCACTCTCGTCACGAAGCACGCGCTTGACCGCCAGTTGCAGCCCATCGGGGAAACGCGGGTCATAACTAACGGCGTCAACCCAGTCCCTGCCGGTAACAAAAAGCTGGTGCTGCAATTGCCAGAAATATTCCTTGGCGTGAGCGCCGTCAGTTAGCGCCGCCATGTGCTTAGCCATTGCGGACGGACACTTGATCTCTACAAGTCCGTCTTCGCCAACAAGACCATCCGGCGACGCGCCACAATACGCCATTTCTGGATGCGTGACAAAGGCCACCTCATCAACAGCGTTTCCAGTTTCAAAGATGTAAGCGTCTCGCGCTTCCGGCTCCAAGTCTATGCCGCGCTGCATTGCCGCGTTTGAGTAACCATCCTCAACAACACCGGTGATCCGCTCCACAGCCAATTGTGCAATCAGGTTCTTGCGGCTTGCAGAAGGCCCTGATTTTGTCTTGGCCATCAGCGCCTTGGAGCGCGAAGCGGTGAACTTCCCGGCACGGGCCCTAAACCAATCATCACTAAGCTGTTGCATCATTACTTCCCCTGCGGATTTCTTTAAGACGACCTGACCAAGCGTTGCGGATCATTGTTTTGGGCTTCGGAGGAATATCCGTTTCGGACTTTATTTCTTCACTAAGTGCGCGCAACTCGTCCTCTTCCTTACATAGAAGTATTTTTTCAGTCCACGGTGCAATATCGTAATCACAACCGGCTGCATGGGCATCATCGTCCTCTCCATGGCTGGTTAGGTTTAGAATTGCACTTGCCGCGTATCTTTTGCCATAGGTTATGCTGGAACCCACACCCTGAACAGAGTTCTTTGAACCAGAGTTATCATTTGGAAGTTCTACGGTGGCCTCCTCTTTATGGCCACCAACATGCTTCAATATGGCGGTCACGGAAGTCCTTTCACCGGCGCTCGTCTTAAAGGAAAGCGCGAAACCGTTTCTAGTCAGCACTGGTTTAATCTGCTTGTTAATATCTTCCCACAACGCATATCCGCTTTGTGTTCCGCCTTGCTTGTTGCCAATTTTACCACGTTGCTCGATAGCAGGCAAATCGACCTGCATCTTTGAAAACGCAGCAGTATATTCAGATATTGCCGTCCTCTCGATTTCACGCTCACGCATTTCCATGAGCGCCTGCATTTTTGAAATGTCCACATTGGGGTCAGACGCTATACGACCAATCATAGAAATGATCTGCGTCATTTCAGAAGATTGCGAATCATCCATTGTGGCAACCGCAGCGTTAATATCCTTGGTGTTTTCCTGTGCCATTATTCGTCCTCCATAGCTTCAATTTCTAGCAAGGATTGCTTGGCTTCGTCCTTGGTTTTTCCCCACCCTATAGGATCGTCAAGATCATAGTCTTGGCGACACGCGACGAAGCCCACATAACAAGCGTCAATCACGATTGGGTTATCATCAGTCATTCAATCACCCTCTCTTGCACAAGCTGCTTGGTAGTCACCCTTGGCCTCCGCGCGTTCAAACTTACTCTCTGCCGCCGCATTGCCGCTGTGTGCGCAAATGTAATCGTTCAGTTCATCAAGGTCGATGTGTCTCACATAAGCTGGCGGAATATCTTCATCGCAGGCCATGCGGTCAGCCCATTTGCCAAATCTGTAAAACCATAATTCAGCAGCAACACTGGTAACATTAGACGATGTTCGATCAGCCGGGCTAATCCGATAAACACCCTCAACGTCACACTCATCAATGCCGTCCAGCGCGTGTTTTACAGAATCCTTATCATCACCAGTGGCGCAGAACACGTCCGCCTCATGCTGGCCCTGATAGGTTATTAAAATCATGTCCGGCTCATCCATATCAACCTCCAACACTATCTTTGGCTGCTCGGCACATAGCCCTGACAGCACTGGCGTAGGCAGAACCCTTGCCATATTTTTTGTTAATTGCGTTGATTGCCTCCCGCTCAGACCCACAGAAGCAACCAAGAATTACCGTGGGATTCCCATCTTTCAGGAAGATAACCCCGCGCCTTCTATGCTCACCAACAGGCCCAAAGGAATAAACACCTTCAGCCCTACGCAGGTCAGCCTCATGCAGGTTAGCCCTACGCAGGTCAGCCCCACGCAGGTTAGCCTCATGCAGGTCAGCCTCATGCAGGCTAGCCTCATGCAGGTTAGCCCCATGCAGGTTAGCCCCATACAGGTTAGCCCCATACAGGTTAGCCCCATGCAGGTCAGCCCCATACAGGTCAGCCCCACGCAGGTCAGCCTCATGCAGGTTAGCCCCACGCAGGTCAGCCCCATGCAGGTTAGCCCTACGCAGGTCAGCCCCACGCAGGTCAGCCCCACGCAGGTCAGCTTTGTTGTTCAATGCCCAAACAACCGCAAGCCCCAGCTTTACTGATCTTTTTTCTTTATTTTCGCACGAAATACTAGCAGTGAATTGCACATCACCAGTGAGTCTGTTGAGAACATCGAATTTCATATCAACCTCCAAATTGATGAATGAACCGTAAAGCATTTTTTTACCAATGTCAAGCCGCCGTAAAAAATAACTTGACTTATACGCATGGGAGGGTATTATATGGTTATGAAATTATCAGAATACATACAGGACGCGGGGCTAGGGCCAAAGGCGTTCGGAAAGAAAGTTGGTGTTTCGCGCCAGACCATACATTTATGGATGGCAGGCAAGGCAATGCCAAGCGTGAAAATGATCCGCAATATTGAGCAGGCAACCGATGGGAAGGTTGGGTTTAATGATTTTGTTTCGTAGTCGCGGCCCCAAACCTCACGCGGCTATGACCGGCGGGTGGTGCCTTGTAGTAGCGACACCATCCGCCACCAATGAACAGTCAGCCATCCCATTTAGGCTGGCTTAGGGGCAGCGACTTAGAGCGTGTATGCCAACGCCCGCCGCCTCGTTGGCCTCGAATGGCGGCACAAAATTTTGGAGGAATGAATGACCAAACAATCAGACCTATGCCTTGATGATATGAATGACATGGTAGACGAAATCAACCACCGGCTTCATGCGTCTGGTGCCCCATATGTGTTTTCAGTTGGGTCGGAGAAAGATCGGGCATCGGTTGGTATGCGCGGCAGCACTGATGACATAATCACCCTATCGGTTAGTGTCATTATTGATGTGCTTGTGGCTAATGGCGTTGACATGTGTCACGCGCAGGAAGCTGCGAGTGAAATAAATGATGCTGTTCAAAGCGCTGTTTCTAAAAGCGGCGGGGCCACAATGAATTGACTGGCTTAGGGGATGCGCTTCTGGCGTTGCGCCAATTACACCGCTCCGGCACGGTGGCCCCGAATGCCGGAACCAATCGAACCCCGCACAATCCCCTTCGCGCGGATAAACTAAGGGGGGTGTGTTGGGATGCCCCCCTGTATTTTTGAGGATTAAATGACCGATAAAACAAACCACACAAAACTGGCCCAGGAACTCACCAAACTAGCCCGTGAGCAATAACGGATTTGATGATAGCGGCCAGCGACGCAAGAAATACAAAGAACTGCAATGCGCGGTTAATCGTGAATTGAGAATGGAGTTGGTGAGGTGAAACCCGCATCAGCAAAGGCCAAGGGCCGCAAGTTCCAACAGCACATTCGCGACCTGTTAATCAAACATCTTGGCTTTGACGAACTGGATTGCAAAAGCACCTCAATGGGCGCTGGCGGAACAGACATTCAGCTTTCACGCGCTGCTTTGGAGAAATTTCCATACCCAAGTATTGAGTGCAAAAACCAAGAGAAACTTAACGTCTGGGCAGCATACAAACAAGCGCAGTCTCATGGCGACGGTGATGCCTTGCTGTTCATAACCCGCAATCGTGCACCCAGCCTTGTTGTTCTGGACGCAGAGACGTTTATCAGGCTACATAAGGCGAAACCGTGAGAAGCAAATACAAGCATTCCAAGGGAATGATGAACTGGCCTAAAATGACAAACCGGGAACTGATTGAACGGTTTAAGCTATCTCTTGTCCCAATCCATTCAACCAATCATAGGGCAATGAAAAAAAGACACGGCCAGATGAAACGTTTGGAAGAAATAATTCTTGAACGCATGGGCCGTGCACAAGGAGAGACGATAAACCCGATAAAACACATGAAGGATGAACAATGAGCAAGCGATCAGACTTTAAGCGCCGTAAGAATGACGCCTATATGACATGGGATCACAGGGCTGTTGATGCATTATTACCTTATTTGCCTCCGGTTTATTTCTGTGAACCGTGTTGTGGCGATGGCGATATTATCAGGCAATTGGAGGCATCTGGAAACCATGAATGTGCAAATTCGTTTGATATAAAAACCGGCCAAGACGCTTTATCTAACAGTTTCACAGAAGAATTATTGTATGGTGCAGATTACATTATAACAAACCCACCATGGACGCGCCATATACTCCACCCAATGATTGAGAAGTTCAGCGAAATGTTGCCCACATGGCTGCTATTTGATGCCGACTGGATGCATACGAAGCAAGCCATACCCTATCTCAAATATTGCCAGAAGATAGTCAGCGTTGGGCGCTTACGATGGATCAAAGGAACAAAAATGGACGGCAAGGATAATTGTGCTTGGTATTTATTCGACAAGCAGCGCGAAGGTGAACCGATAGAATTTGTGGGGAGGGCATTATGAACCCAATAAAGAAAGGGGTTATCATTGGTGATTGCCGCCTTTTGTTAGGTGACTGTCTTGAGATTATGCCTACGATTGGAAAGTTTGATGCTTGCGTGACTGATCCGCCTTATGGGATTGGTGAAAGCTCAAAGAGGGTGGCATCCAGAGATAATCTTGCCAAGCCCATAGATTATGGAAAATTTAATTGGGACGCAAAGCCAGCAAGCGCTAATTGCATTAAACTAATCCAGCGCCAATCGAGACAACAAATTATATTTGGCGGAAATTATTTCGACCTTCCACCGACTTCGTGTTGGTTGGTGTGGGATAAGCAGAACGGTGCAAACGACTTTGCAGACTGCGAGCTTGCTTGGACTAATCTAAAAAAAGCTGTTCGTCGTATATATTGGCGCTGGAATGGCATGATACGACGCGGCGACGACATACGACAGCACCCAACGCAAAAGCCCGTTGGTGTCATGGAGTGGTGTTTGGATCGCATACCCAACGCCCAAACCATTCTCGATCCCTTCATGGGAAGCGGAACAACCCTAGTTGCCTGTGCCAAGATGGGCCGTGCTGGAACTGGAATAGAATTAGACCCTGATTATTTCGAGATAGCTTGTGAGCGTGTCCGAAAAGCATACGAACAGCCAGATATGTTCATCAAGCCACCTAAACGCAAAACAATAGAAAACGGGAATCTTGACCTATGAAAACCGCAAAGCAAATAATTGAATCCGTTTTATCGCGGCATCCAAAGGTGGATTATACCATGATAACCATGCAATACGGAAAGAGAACTGGCGCAAGGTCTGTTGATGTAACCAGATGCAGGGATGAGTGTTGCTATGAGATACGCCGACAGATTGGCTATTCAAACGAGCGTATTGCAAGGGTTCTTAACAGACATAATTCCAGCATATCGGTGGCGATTGCAAGGCACAAAAGCAGAATTGACAATTAACACTGTTATGGTATGAATGTTTAAGCGAGTGGAATTGCTTGGAGAACACATTGGAACAAAGCCCTCACATAGCCTGCCCTTCGAGGACGCGAGTAAGCGGACTTGTTGCAATTCTCCAAACTAAAAATTCCACACTTCGGAGGGCAGACATTGTGAGGGTGATTTATGCCTCTTCCATACTATAAAAAATACCCAAGAGATTTTGTTGAAGGGACGATAGGAATGCCCCTTGAGACAAAGGGCGCCTATTCGATAATCCTTGACATGATATACATGCAAGATGGTGAGTTGCCAGACGATCCAAGATACATATCTGGGATGCTTGGGTGCTCTGTGCGAAAGTGGAAAAGCATAAGAAATGAACTCATAAATGCAGGTAAATTATACGCGCAAAACGATATTATCTCTAACAAAAGAGCAGATAAAGAGCGCGAAAGTCTGAGAAAACTTCAACATAATCAGGCCGAAAAAGGACGGCTTTCCAACAAAAACAACAAGTTGCCAGAAACAACGGTTAAACCAGCGCGCGTTAACCAGAACCAGAACCATATAAAGAAAGATAATACTAACGTATTATCCAAAGAAAAGCGCAAAAAGCCAGCAACTCCAATGCCCGATGGCTGGAGGCCAACAGATGCAGGAATCGCGTTTGCCAGAAAAAAAGGAATGACGGATGCAACAATCCAGAACGAAGTCCAGAAGTTTATCGACGGCGCGGAGCAGCATAACCGGAAATATGTCAATTGGGACGCAGCTTGGAGAACGTGGTGCGGAGGCTGGGTCACTTACGGTGAGCAACAAGCCGGGCAAAAAGTCGCCAGCATACCCAGCATACAGCGAGGCCGGTCTAGTTTCCTTGATGTCATCCGTGACGAATGGGAAGATAGCGTCAATAACGGATTTGATGATAGCGGCCAAGACGATGGAAGTATCATTGAAGGAGGGTTTATCGAAGGCCATTGAGGCGACACAGCGACCAGCATTGCCGATAAATGGCCGTGATCCGATTAAGGCGGCGCTTGCTTATACAGAGGCCATGACAGCTAGGCCAACAGATGGTGGGGATGATGTGAAGTTCAAACTACAGGTTTATGCCAACGAATTGCGAAAGCATCCCGGCGATCTGGTTATTCATGTCTGCCAGCATTGGAACAGATTTAGCGACAATAAATGGTTCCCGGCGCTATGTGAGATTGAGGCGGTGATTGTAAAACAAAACGCATGGCGCACAATGGCGCTGAAATATTTACAGGAGAGTTGATATGGGTATTATAAAAAGATGGTGGTCTGCACGACCCCTTGTTCGCATAGAGTTGGCAATATCTATCTTTCACTGGCAGTTGTATGCACACAAATCTGTTAGAGATGGTGAATATGTTTTTTGGGGATGCGCTGGCCCGCTCTCTGCGGAGATTAGAATCTGTAAAAGAACTGAGGTGACGGCAGACGCCGACGATATGGAATGGGCAAAACGCGAAGCCAGGCGGATTATTGGCATGACCGGCGGATTAAAATAGGAGAATAATTATGAATGAGTTGATGAAGATTGGTGATGATGGAAAGTATCATATTGTTGCGATGTCTGGTGGAAAGGATAGCACAGCAATGGCGTTGAGGTTAAACGAGGTTGAACCACGAGAGTATAACTATGTTTTCACCCCAACGGGTGACGAACTTCCAGAATTGTTTGAACACATTAACCGGGTTTCAGAGATGTTAGGGAAAAAAATATACCCGATAAGCAAAGTATCGCTTAGGGGGTTAATCAAAAAACAAAACGCATTGCCAAACTTTCGCATGAGGTGGTGCACGAGGATGATAAAGATAATCCCTTACAGGGAGTTTCTAGCCAAGTTATCTGCCACGGCACCGGTGGTGTCCTATGTCGGTCTTAGGCATGATGAGCAAGGGAGGGCTGGAATGGCCTATGCTGACATGGATGGCATTGAGATGGATTTTCCGATGCGGCGATGGGGGTGGGGCGAGGGCGACGTGTGGAATTATCTTGGAAAGATAAATGTTAGAATACCTGAGAGGACAGATTGCGCTAGGTGTTACCACCAAAGGCTTGGGGAATGGTGGAGGCTTTGGAAGAACCATCCTGACATTTTTCAGGACGCCATAGATCAAGAGGATGAAACCGGGCACACATTTAGAACCAAGGGTAGGGACACATGGCCCATTAAACTGGTAGATTTGCGGGAAAAGTTTAACGAAGGCCATGCGCCAAGAAATTCAAGGGAAATGGACTTGTTTAATCATACTGGCGGGTGTAGGGTATGCACATTATAGTGCCAAGGAGATGCAATAATGCACAGGAAGGCAGTAGGAGAGGCCGAAAAACATGGCAAGAAAAAAGCTAAGAGCAGGAAGCGGGTTCACAAAAAAGGTAACACGGGGACCAAACAAAGGCGACACCGTTAGATTTAAGGTGGCTAAGGGCGGAAAGCCCTATCCCACTAAGATTGTTAAGGATGTTGGCAAAAGAAATACATCGAATGTGGCTAAAAGAGGCAGGCGGAAATAAACGCCCATACAGCCACATAGCGCCGCCAAAGGCATGTCGGATCATAAAAACCAATGAAACGCACACAGACCCCCTAGAATTTGGTTTATGGTGGTGTTTAGGAGTGCAGGATAATCACGCCGGGAACTCCCAGAACGATTTATCTTAGACCGAATCCCTGCACAATCCGGTAGCAATGCCTCTACTAAGACGACCCCCACGAGGCATGGCAGCAAGTCGAATAATTGGATATTATATCAGTGCTTCTCCCTCCATTCAAGCAGCTTTCCTAGAAGGCCGCCTCTATTGGTGGCAAGTTTAATTAAATACGGGCCCACTTTATCGATGCGATTGCTGTCTTTAATCTCGATAAATGCGTCATTTGCGTATGCCTCATTCGCGGCGGCAACAAAATCTAATAATTCTGATACATTGAGATTGCCTATCGCGTCAACTTTAACGCCATCAGGCCGGTGCCCTGCCTCAAACAAGAATCTAATGCACTCAATAGGGATCATTATCTTCCCCGTTGTGGCTTCATTGCATAGGATTTGGACGAAAAATAAATCTTTCTTGCTATATTTCATTCTTCAAGCTCCGGCCCACATTCCCATTCAAGCAGGTCTTTGATAGCATCATCTTTGGTTTTTCCCCATCCAGCGTGAAAATATCCGTCCCGGGTGGCCATCCAGTAAGTTCCTCGATCGGTGGCGACCTTCTCAACGGTGATTGCGGGTTTTTCCTTGCTCATTTTACAATTTCCAAAATATCCATGTTCCAAAAACAGCCAGAGGCACAATCCCATGAATTATACCACGCGGTGTGGTTGGTAAGACGCCTCTGCCATTGGTGGGGGGTTATTAGGATTCCGTCATATTCAAGATAAACACGATCCCAATCAATGTCGTAAATAAAAACATGCTTGCCACTAGGCTCATTGTATTTGCTGTCTTGTCGAGCAAAGTCTTTTGTGAATTTATCGACGTCTACGTTTGACCGTAAATGCAATATGTTATCTGTTCTCACAGCGACAAATGTTTCAGTTTTGTCTTGGATCAATTCAGGGGCATTGTCGGCGCACCAAGACGACCACGATGTTTCATCAGATTCATCCGAAAGCCAAAGCCCGAATGGCTTCATGACTGGATAGTCATATCGCCTTGGGAACTCCTGATCGATAACAAGCGTTTCTTTAGAAAAGTGTGATAAAACAACACTACCCATCACCACGCCCCCAAAGCAAAAGCCAGGATAAACAGCGTGTAGAGCGTTAGCACCAGCGATGTGAGGGCCAGCGTTTCTTTGACTATGGTTTTCATGACTTCACCTCTTTTATTTCGCGGGCAGGGGTGTATAGTATATGCGTTGGCTTTATGGGGTGTGGAACACAAGCGACAACAAGCCAGCCATTTTCGCCAGAGCGCTTTAATGCGCGGTCTAAGCTAAACGGCCTCTGTGAGTCCATGGTCCATGTTTCATATTCATATTTTTTCATTTTTAGCACCATTGATAATTGATAGAGCCTGCTTTTTGCTAAGAGGAATTGGATAATCAAACTCAACAGAATTTGCCCACCGGTCAAAGTTCTCATCGCTAATTTGAAATGAATTTCTATGCGGATGAATCCGGATACGTCTCTCGGTTCCAACAATGTTGGCGAACACCTCGCCCTTTTTACCGTCTGTCCATCTGTGTGTGACAGCTATTTTGTCACCTAACCAGTCGACAATGGTATCTATATCGGGAATTTTTCTACTCATTTCCTTGCCTCCATCATAGCGTCTGCAACATTAAAGCAATCGCTGGCAAGTTCGCATGGTTCGACTATTTCATTTGAAGGATTTGACAAATACCCAGTCAGTGCAGCCATAGCGAATTGATCCCGGTCAGATATTTTTGATCCGCCCATTGATTGCAGTATCTTCGCTCTCAGAGACTCTTCTTTAGCCCTTTCAGATTCGCATCCCTTTACCATAGGGTTGCCAATTTTAGCTTGGTGGTTGATTTCCCTTGAGGCGAGATATTCGCCTAAAAGTTCAGCGTTTGTCATTTCAAAGTCTCCCGTATCATATAAACAGCCAAGGCAAGGCATAGGCCAGCGCCGAGGGCTTGGGCAATATTGGTCAGGATCAGGTCAGTCATTGCGTTTGTCCTCAATATAGGCCATTCTTGCGATCAACATATCTCGCAGTTCTTGCACCTTATGTGCGGAAGTGCGCGACACCTCATAGGCGGTGGCATATGCGCCCAAAAGCCTCTCGCTCTCGAAGTCGAACATTTCTTTTTTGGAAGGCCCCTTGGCCTTTGGTGTTTTGGTCATTTGCATAGCCTCAGTTTAGATTTGAAATAAGGATGGGTGGCAGGCCAGCCCCACGAATGCGCGGCCTCGTGATTGTAAAATTCGGCATACCATGCGGCACCAACATCTTGCTTGCGTGGCAGCACAATGATATGCTTTGCAGGATTGTTGCATCCAGCCATGACGTATGGTGCAGTGACGCCAAGCGCCCGGCATGTGGCATCGGCCTGCTTGGCTGATACGTGAATGATCCGGGTTCCGGCCACGGGCTTGCAGCTTTGGTAAAATTCGGGCACACGAAAGCCAGACGCATGGGAAGGTAAGGCAAAGGCAACGAAGGCAAATAGCGCCAGTGCAATCCAGAAGGCCAAGCCCATCAAGACCCCATTCATACAACCACGCGCCGGGGCCAGTTGATCGCCTAGCAGATCGGCGATTGCCTCTTGTTCTATTTGCTCAATCGGTTTCATTTGTCATTACCTTGCTGGCGCAAAGGCATAATCATGCCTGTAAATGCGGGGTATTCTAGCATAGCAACCAGAGCGGCGCTTTCGCTACCATCAAAATTAAAGTTAATTGCTGGGTTTCGCTTTCCAACCAGAACGCTATTCGCTTTGGCAAACGGCTCAATCAATTTTGGATTAAGCGCAAAGTTTCTGCCGACCATATCGCCGGTTAGCGCCGGACGCACAACCCTATCGTAGTTTGGTGGGGATTCATCGATTGTTTTATATGGCATGGCCCCAAGGGGTCCGCCATCTTCATTGCAAACCGTGCCCATGCCTTTATCAAAACACACGCTGGACGCTGACCGTAAAGATGCAAGGTCGCGCAACGCGGCGCTGACGGTCACAAGTTCAGACTGCCCGTCATCGTCAATAAACGCATCTGCTATTATACACATGATTTGACCGTCTGTGGCGCAAACTCTTTGCTTTCCACAATCCAGATAAACGCCGGTTATGCTAGGTCTTGTTCTGTCCTTTGAAGTAAAGTAGAACGCCGCTGCAATGGCGTGTGCGTTAACGATTGTCATTTTTTAATCCTCCAGTTAATTCACCTTAACGCATTGCAATCATTTAATCATTACGGTATTATTACAAAGCGTTAATCAAGGTTTTTCACAAAGCTACCCGTTTGCCGAATTGAGCGCCTTGCTATTTTTGATATTCTATCATCTCTTGTTCTGGTTCATGGTCGCAATCCGGCATATCGTCTAACCGCCAATCTGATTGCATTAAAATTAACTCGTGTTGCAGTTCTTGCTGTTCAGGACTCATGACAGTTGCCCCCAACACCTTTGGAAAAATCTGGAATCGTTCCGTCCAGTGTCTGGACCTTAAAAGAGTGGAATCCATTGCTAATAGCCCATTCCTTTGCTTCATTTAAATGTAGCGGATCGGCACTTGATGCAATCACCACCGCATTGATTGCGCCTTTCATCCCAGCAGGGATTGCCCATAAGACGCGCTCTTGCTCTTGTGTGTTCATTGTATTGCCTCCAAGTTATGTCGTGATTGACATTGAAGGGCCAGCCCCTAGACTGGCCTAACAGTGTTAATCAGAGTTTGAGTAGCCTCTTGGCCACAGTGGCCAGTTCTGGGCTATCAAAATAATATCTCCCATCTGGCTCACCGAAGCTGGGCACAAACGGTCCATACTTGCCATCCAGATATCCCACATGGCCGTGGCCTTTATCCTTGCCACCGAACTCTTCCAGGTGACGCCATAGCGCCGCCTTTGAAGTTGGTAGTCCAGCGGTTTTAAGTTTAGCCTTCTCAGCTTTGGCTGTCTTGGCGGCTTCGGCCACCGCATCGGATAGCCTGTCTATTGCGCGGCGTTCTTCGTCGTCTTGTGGAAAGAACGCTATAATCTGACGGCCTTCTGAGTGCCCGGCGGCGTGGTGCCATTCGACGCCGTGTGCCTTGGCGGCGTTGCGCAAGCCCAGAACATTAGGGCCGCTCAAGGTCATATACGGCTCACCAGCCGCTTCGTGGTTTATTGAATTTTTGGTCATGAATGACATAACATTTCCTCCGTTTGTTTTCCGATAGGCCAACACTACGCCTAATATATAGATGGTCAAGCGATATTTGACGCATGGGGTGATTTGTAATGAACTGGTAATGTTATGTTCTAATTATGTTCGCTGCGCATTGACTAGGTTCTGGCTAT
>JAJFIL010000255.1 GCA_021774965.1 Alphaproteobacteria bacterium | reverse complement strand
GAGGAACGCTTTAGCGATGGGGCGGGTACAGCTGAAAATCCCGATGGTGACCTCTGGGTCTTCAATGATCTCCTGGAAAGTGCCGGCGAATGTGATGATCGTCGACTTATAGTGTTCCCGCGCCCATAAGTCCAGTTTGCTGTACCGGTCGTGCTCTACCTCCCGAGTGCGCAGGTATAGCCACGGGTGGAGCGCGTCAGGACGGCGCAAGATGTGTGTTAGTAGGAAAAACCGATCATGCTCGGCGATCTGTGCGATCAGCCAGTCGTCTACTGTGGGGATGTCCGGGAGGGTCGCGTAGATATCACAGGCCTCTTCGTAGGTAGCCGTGCGTAAGAAGGCTATCATTTCCGCTGCGAGAGCGCGGTTCGGCCCTTCATATTTGAGGGGTTCCGCTATTTTGGTCTTCGGTTTATTGGCTGCCATGGGGGAGGAGTATAGCACTGTACTGACACCCCTAGAAGCGCCTATTATTTTTTCAGAATTTTTTTTTGGTGGAGCCGATTTTCTGGTGGGGCCGGGTGGGGGTCTTTTCCGGGGAGAAAGAGTGCTTTTTGGCTGGGGTGGTGGCTGCGAGAGGTCTAGTACAAAATAAGTAACAAGAGAGGGGCTAAAGGGGTAAGTGTCGAATCGCTCTGAGGCTGGACTTTTTCTCTCCCCTCAAAAAGACCCCCCTACCCCCTCGAAATATATAACACCTTCATTGCTTGTGCTTTTATAAATGCTTCTCTTCCTTGTGCTTTTATAAATGCTTCTCTTCCTTCGCGCGTTCCTGAGCGTAGCGAAGGCGCTCACGTTATACCCTCGTCGATTCCACGCCAGCCACGCCAGCCACGCCAGCCACGCCAGTCACGCCATGCAGCCCCACCAATCCCACGCCATGCAGCCTCACCAATCCCACGCCAGCCACGCCATGCAGCCCAACGCCATGCCGCCCCACCCGCCATGCAGAACACAAGCAACTAAACCCTCAGCTATCCAGCACTGTTTCCCCCTCGATAACCTCGGCGGTCTTGCGCTTCGCGGCCGCCATGCGGCGAACCTCATCGAAGCCGATGGCGTCCAGGGTATGCTTCACGCCGATCTCGCCAGAATGTACGACTTCCGTTTGCTCGGTGAATAGTCGCAGGTGTTTGCCCAACAATTCATACCCTTTTAACGCACTCGGAATATCGGCCTTCCTTAATATGATCATCTCCCCTGTTTTGTCGTCGGGGTTTTGCACATATATAAGGTCTCCCGCGCGGGTGTATTGAGGTTCGCCCGTTTCACACCTCCTTATAAGAGCTAAAATACCCTGCAAAACCAGGTCGGCTTCAATGTCGCTGCGCGCGCTCCGCTCATCCATTCTGGATTGTATAACTGTCTGTATCTCAGGGCGTTTTATGAGTCGATGCGCCAGCACGCCGGTGTGCGGCGTATCAGGGTATCCGGCCTTTCGGGCGGCTTCGCTCGCATTGCCTGTTAATAGGTATTCATCAACAAATCGCTGTTCTGAGGGGTTCAGCATTTTTGTGTTTCCCGTGATTTTATCGCTCTGGGGTTAGTGTGTTTTACAGTACCAATAGTACCACAACCGGGCAAAAGGGCTATATCAGGGGAGTAGCACGAAAACAGATTTGTTATGCACTCACGGCTGGCGCGGACCAGGCTATAAAGAGGCATTTATTTATTAATTATCTATAACTTTTCCTTGCTTTTTTGTCCGGACATATGTAAGCTCTACATATAGTCTATGAGACTACCAACACACCAAACAGTCTATAACTGACTGATTTTATAAGGAGTTAACACACATGACCGACTCACCGACCGAATATGCACTATTGCACACTCATCGCGGGGAGACCTGCGAAATAACGGCAAGTATTGACCCTAATGGGGCCGTTCTACTGGTGCTCCCTGGAGGTAGCCCCCAGCGGATCCCGGCGGCGCGCGTGGCAGAAGGTGCCCTTTTAAACGAGGTGGACGCGTACTTGACCGCCTTCCGCGATGCAGTAGACACCCGGATCGCCGTCACGGCAGACACACACCGAAGGCTTGAAGAGTTGGGATTTAAGTCTGTAACACCCTCAGCAGAAAAGGAGACAACCAAATGTCCGTAATAATCCAAGGATTCACCAATCAGGCGCGCGTCGATTCAGTGTTGCGCCGCTCGTTGAAGTTTTACACGGCAGACAGCGCGGCCGAGATACTCGCCGAGGTCGCGGAACAGGTTGAAGAGGGTCGCGGCTTGTCGGTCTCTTTTGCCCCCAGTGAGACCAAAAACCACCAGCCGCTTGTACTCGATTTCGCCGTATCCGATTTCGTCTATGCAGAAACAGAGGAGGCTTGAAGCATGACTGGACTTATTAAATCACTCGATGTGCAAGTGGGTGTTTATGGCACACAGGCAACTATTACCCGCCATCGCGACGGGCAGGTAACAATAAAGGCCCCGTTTATAAAATGGGTAAATAGTACTGGGTCACTGGCTTTTGAGACAATCAAACTATCAAACCCCGCCGCATCGCTTGCTAGTGAGGTTTTTAGTGATTCTCCGCCGATGATCGACAACGGATATGGTGATATTTATCCACTCGGATACGCGGAATTCATTAGTGAGTATCAACACTATTTCAGGGGGTTTTAAACCATGCTAACACTATCACGCGACACAAACGGCAACAAAACACTAAAACTATCCCCACAGAACGGGCGCGGGTTTAGCGTCCAGACAATGGGCAACCTGCCCGAAACACATAAAATGCTTCCGGGCTATATTGATATTCCTGTAGCCGTGTGCGAATTGCGAGAATATATCACTGAATACGGCACGCCGCGGCAGGCGGCGCTGATCAATAATACCTTTGGCCTAGTCGTGCCCAAACAGTCACGCGAAGGCGAAGCCCTGCGGCTGTTGCTGGCGAAAGAGTACGACGCTTTCAAAACCCACTTAGAAAACGCCAGCTGTTCAATGGGTGAATTTATAGGCTGGCAGGTAAAGGCCCGATTGATAACTAAAGACGAGGCCCTTGCTGCTGCGCTCTACCTGCTCTAATACCAACGCTTGACACCATAAACGGGAGATACAAAACGATGAACGCACAAACACAAACCAGACCACAAACATTCGCCCTTGCCGCCGGCACTACTAACCGGCATCAATGGCACAAGGCCGCACTGGCGGCGCTATCCACGCTCAAAAACATGCAGACCGAACAAATAGAAAAGTACGGCATTAAGGGCGGAAAGGAAAGGGAGTCGCTTGTCTCTGTCCTGTTTTGCCCAGTTATCAATACCACAGCCGAGACCCTCTATAACCAAATAGGTGACGATTTCGGCTGGGTGGTCACGAAAGACAACGCTGACGCCATCGAAGCGGCCGCGCTTGCGGCTCACCCAATCGCGCGCGCAGCTACGCCAATCGAGGACAACCGCACAACCCCCGAAGAACGCGCCGAACAG
>JAJFIL010000254.1 GCA_021774965.1 Alphaproteobacteria bacterium | reverse complement strand
GCTCCACAGAAAACCAATGGAAAAGCTCTTCGAACCGCCACCGCCACGAAAACAAAACCCCGCCCAAAACAACCAAATCCAGTGGAGCTTCCTATGAAGAAAGTTAAACCGGACAGTAGTGGGTCAAGCCGGGGAATGACGATTAATTCGATTAGGGACTTTTTGCCTCGGATCAGGGGGCGATGCTGATAATCTACTGCAGTGCCACCAACTTCCCATCATCATTCCGCCTACGGATGACCTCCGACACGGGCACAACATCGAACCCAGCCGCATCGAGCCCTGCGAGCCAGGCTTCCAACGCTTCAAGGCTTGTCTCATGAGGATGCGCAATCGCAATGGCCGTGCCATAAAAGCGTGCAATAATTTCCGCCTCATAGAGCCGCTCGTTGATCTCTTCACCGTTGATATCATGATCAATAAAGACATCTCGCCGGGCGCTGGGAATGCCGTGGGCCTCTGCCACCGCAAAGGCCACGCTTTGCTGAGAGGTTAGCGAGTCCACAAAATCCACATTGCGTGACGCAACATGCGTCATCACTTCGGCCATGAGCCCCGCGTCCTGGGTCAGCCGGGAGCCCATGTGATTGTTGATGCCCGTATAGCCCTCAAAACTTGCCAAGGCACTCTCGATCCGCTGGGCCAATGCAGCTGGATCAAGATCTGAGATCAACGCTTCCGGCCCCGGGTCTTGCTCCCCCACAGGTTCCATGGGCAGGTGAAGAAATATCTCATGGCCCGCCGCGCGCGCTTCGTCTGCCAGCGCCTGCACATCCTCCCCATAGGGAAGAAACGAAAGCGTCACCGGCAGCGGCAAATCAATCGCCCCCCGCGTGGCTCGCGCGCTCAAGCCCACATCATCAATAATAAGCGCAATCGCCGGGCGTCGTGTCGTATCGAGGGCCGACAATGTTAGCCGCAAAGCCGGAGGAGCCACATGAGATATTTGCAGGTAGAGCCGCTCCGCACTCCTCCCCAGAGGGGCAAGCTCTGTGCTCATCTCCAAGCCCCTGAGAAATGCAGGAGGCTCGACAGTTTCCATCAATGTCGCTTCAGAGGGCGAGATTACCGTCAGTCCCGCCAGCCCATGCACCGCAATCGCCAGCCCCGCCACGACCAACATCATGAGAGAGGGTTTGCGCCTCTTTAGATCTGTGCTGCGATTTTTCTTTTGAATTGAACGCTGCCCAGACCCTCCAGCCTCAGCCGAAAGAAACGCCGCACGCCGAGCCTTGCGCTCCGCGACTATGGCGGCCAAGCGCTCATCATCAATGAGACCCAATTTCCCGAAACTCCCGAAATAACAGATGCAATGGGCCTGAGATTTCGCCGATTCGGAAAATGAAAGGTTAATGGGTGTTAATGGGTTGGCGTGAGCACTCGCACACACCAATATTCAACCGCTTGCTACGATGGGCATGAGAATCATCTAGAAGTCTTGACCGACCACAACAAACGAACAAGAACCTTGCTGGCTTGGAGGAATTAAATGCCAAAGCGCGTCCTGAAAGGGATACTCGATAAAATGGGCTATGAGATCCGGCGCAAAACAAGCCGTGATCCAAGGTTTCCAGTCGAGGCAACGGATGCCGATATAACCAATCTTCAGGACATCCATCGCAACAGGCTATCCATGACGAGTGTGCAACGACTTTGGGCAACGCTGTCGGCAACACGATATGTCTGCGAAAACAATATTCCTGGCGACATTGTGGAGTGCGGTGTTTATCGAGGCGGCAATTCGCTTATTGCAGCCGGAGAGATTGAACGCCAAAAATCAGACAAGAAAATCTACCTGTTTGATACATTTGCAGGCATGACAGCCCCCGATAAAAATGACATCAATATTTCGACCGGTGACCATGCCGGGGCCAAGTTTGAAGACCTTCAGCAAGACACCCACAATGAGTGGTGTTACGCAAGTCTGGACGATGTAACCGAGCAATTCAAAAACAGGTCGCTGGAGCATCGAGCCGTTTTCATCAAGGGCGATGTCGTGGAAACTCTTGATTGTTCCGAAAATCTTCCCGAAACAATTTCTGTCTTACGGCTGGACACGGACTGGTATCAATCGACCATCAAGGAACTTGAGGTCCTGTATCCACGTCTCGTGCCAGGCGGCATATTGCTGCTTGATGATTACGGGCACTGGGGAGGCGCCAAGAAGGCTGTGGATGAGTACTTCGTAAAGATCGACATCAAACCAATGATGTTCGTAACCGATAGTACTGGCCGTGGTTTGCAGAACCCAGGGACCTAGAGGGTAACTAATTCAGCTCCCGCAGAACATGAAAGCCCTGGTCAAAATCAGAATCGAAATAATCCAGAGATGCCCGCCCGCGATTGGCGGAACGCATTCGGTTTGGATGATCATCCCAAGCCCCGCCCCAAATTACATGCCAATCGCAGTTTCCGTCAGTGCGGCTGGAGCCAATTGACTGGCACGGGAAACTCAAGTCCGAGCGGCCCAGCATACTCGATCAAGGCTGCGGTCCCCAAAAGCGAAATCGCCACAGCAATGGCGATACGATTTATGAGGCTACGATTTAGCTCCTCCCCCTTTGCATTCATCCCCTGCCCGTTCCGCCTCCCAAATTTGCCTCACTTTTGGAAAAATCAGAGGCCGAAGAGCTGGGCCTTGCTGAACAAATTGCACAGCGCCAAAGCCAAGACGTCGAGTTTATCCAGTACCCCATACAGGACCGTGGTTTACCCGAGACCGAGACATTCAAGGACCTTGTAATCGAAATCTGTGGCGATCTAGAAGGAGGCAAGGCGGTTGCTGTTCACTGTCGCGCTGGCATTGGGAGAACCGGTGTTCTGGCCAGCTGTATCCTCTTGCACAACGGGTTTGAATTCAAAGATGCTGTCTCAAAGATCAGCGCTGCTCGAGGTGTTCAGATCCCGGATACAAAGGATCAACTCAACTTCATCAAAACCTATGCAGAGGGATTGGCAATTCGGTCGAATGAGGTCTAATTTTACCAATCTAAGCAATTGTCGGCTCCAATAGTGGCCGATTGAAAAGCGGGTATCGTTGCGGGTATCATGTCAGTCTCTCAAATACGAACGCCATACAGATTATACAGTTAGGTCAAAAATGATCATCCTGATCGATAATTACGACAGCTTTACCTACAATCTGGTCCATTATCTGGGGCAGTTGGGGGCGGAGGTTGAGGTTTATCGCAATGATGCGATCACCCCGGCCGAGGTGCTGGCCAAGAAGCCTGCGGGCATCGTGATTTCTCCTGGGCCTTGCGATCCGGACAAGGCTGGCATCTGCCTGGATCTAATTGCCGCGGCGGATGGTAAAGTTCCCATCCTGGGGGTCTGTCTGGGGCATCAGGCCATTGGGCAGGCCTATGGCGGCAAGGTGGTGCGCGCGCCGGTCTGTATGCACGGCAAGATCAGCACCATGCACCATGAAGGCAAGGGCGTGTTCAAGGGCATTCCGGCTGATTATGAGGCCACCCGCTATCACAGCCTGATTGTAGATCGCGCCTCCCTGCCCGATTGCTTTGAGATCACGGCGGAAACCGATGACGGCCTGATCATGGGTTTCCAGCACAAAACGCTTCCTCTCCACGGGGTGCAGTTTCACCCTGAAAGCATCGCCACAGAGCACGGCCACAGCCTGCTAAGGAATTTCCTCGAAATCGCGGGCGAAAAAGTTCTCGAGGTGGCATAGTCCCTTCCATGACCACGTTTCACGATATTCTCTTACGCCTGGCGGATGGCGAGACCCTCAATGAGGCGGATGCGGAATTCGCCGTGGGCGAACTCATGTCCGGCGAAGTGGACCCGGCCCAGGCCGCGGGCTTCCTCATGGCCATGCGCGTACGCGGGGAGACCGTGCCGGAAATTACCGGCGGAGCTCGCGCGCTGCGCTCCCGCATGGTGCGCGTCACGGCCCCTGCCAACGCCATCGATACGTGCGGCACCGGCGGGGACGCCAGCGGCACTCACAATGTTTCAACGGCGGTGGCTTTTGTTCTGGCAGGAGGCGGTGTGCCCGTTGCCAAGCACGGTAATCGCTCGGTCTCATCGAAATCAGGCTCCTCAGACGTGCTGGCCGCCTTGGGCGTTAATCTGGATGCGCCGCTGGAGGCAACGGAACGCGCCATCAGGCAAGCTGGCATCGGCTTTTTGTTCGCGCCGCGCCATCACGGGGCCATGCGCCATGTAGCGCCCGTGCGTCAATCCCTCCGCCTACGGACGCTTTTCAATCTGCTCGGCCCTCTGGCCAATCCGGCTGGGGTGACCCGACAGGTACTGGGGGTTTATTCCGATCAATGGCTCTTGCCCCTGGCTCAAGTGCTTCGCGAGCTGGGCACGGAGAGCGCCTGGGTCGTTCATGGCGCCGATGGATTGGATGAGCTGTCCACCACTGGCGAGAACAAGGTCGCGGTGCTTTCCAAGGACGGCACTATTACTGAGATGCGCGTGCACCCTGAGCAAGTGGGACTGCCCAAAGCCAAGCTATCTGACCTGGTGGGCGGAGATGCAGAAGAGAATTCGCAAGCCATGCTCCGCGTGCTTGAAGGGGAGCAAAGCGCCTATCGCGATATCGTGCTCTTGAACGCGGCGGCAGGATTTGTGGTCGCGGGACAATCAACTGGGCTTAAAGAAGGGCTCCACCGGGCACGGTCTGCCCTTGATGCGGGCAAAGCCATGGCCGCGCTGGAAGGCCTGGTGCGCATCACGAATGAAGATGCTGGCACAGGTGCCTCATGAGCATTCTTGAAAAGATCAAAGCCTACAAGCTGGAAGAGATTGCAGCGGCCAAGGCCAAACGCTCCCGCGAAGAGGTCGAATTCGATGCCCGCCATGCGCCCCAAGTGCGGGATTTTCACGGCAGCTTGAAAGCCCACGCGGCGAAGGGCTTCGCCCTCATTGCCGAGATCAAGAAAGCCAGCCCGTCGAAGGGCCTTATTCGAGAAGACTTCAACCCGCCGGAACTTGCAAAGGCGTATGAAGCCGGAGGGGCAGCGTGTCTTTCCGTACTCACGGACACGCCATCTTTTCAGGGGGCGAATGAGTTCCTCGTGGCCGCCCGCGAAGCCACTTCCCTGCCCGTCTTGCGCAAGGATTTCATGTTCGACCGCTATCAGGTGGCCGAGGCCCGCGCCATGGGGGCCGATTGCATTCTCATCATCATGGCAGCGGTCAGCGACACAGAGGCACGAGAGCTGGAAGACGCAGCCCTTGCCTGGGGCATGGATGTTCTCATCGAAACTCATAATGAAGATGAACTCACCCGCGCGCTGGACCTGCAAAGCCCCCTCATCGGCATCAACAATCGTAACCTCAACACCTTCGAGACATCGCTGGAAACTTCTGAACGGCTGGCCAAATTGATCCCCCCGGGCAAGACCATCGTGGGCGAAAGCGGTATCGCGTCTCATGAGGATCTTGTACGGCTTTCAGACGCCGGTATCCGAACATTCCTGGTGGGCGAAAGCCTTATGAGGCAGATCAATGTGGAACAGGCAACCCGCACGCTATTAGGCCTCTCATAGAGGAATACCCATGAGCAAACTAAGCCACTTCGACGACAAAGGCGCCGCCCATATGGTGGACGTCTCAGATAAAGACGAGACCTCCCGCATCGCTGTCGCCGGAGCGACCATTACCATGTCGGCTGAGGCCTTCGCCCATGTGCACGATGGCACCGCCAAGAAAGGCGACGTGCTGGGGGTTGCCCGCCTGGCCGGGATCATGGCGGCGAAGAAAACACCGGACCTTATTCCCTTGTGCCATCCGCTAGCGCTGGAGAAAGTCGAAGTTGAGTTTGAGCTAGATGAGACATCCTTGAGCGTTGCCATCACCTCAACTGTGAAAGTCAGTGGGCGGACGGGTGTGGAGATGGAGGCGCTTACCGCGGCGTCCGTCGCGGCCCTCACCATCTATGACATGGTCAAGGCGGTGGACAAATCCATGGTCATCGACGAGATCCGTCTCTTGCGCAAAGATGGTGGCAAGTCCGGTCTTTATGAAGTGAAATGAACGAGGTCAATTAAGTAATGGCACTCCTCCCCGTAGCTGAGGCCCAAGCTCGCCTCATGGCCATGCTCAAACCGCTTGAACCCGAACTGGTCACCCTCGCCGATAGTGCGGGCCGGGTATTGGCACAGGATCTGTCCGCCAAACTCACTCAGCCCCCGTTTGATGCCTCCGCCATGGATGGCTTTGCGGTGCGGACGGCGGACGTGGAAACTATTCCGGTTGATCTTAAGGTCATTGAAGAAATCCCTGCCGGCAACATGCCCAGGCGGGAGATCGGCACGGGCGAAGCGGCCCGACTCTTTACCGGAAGTCCCGTGCCTAAAGGCGCGGATACGGTCATCATGCAGGAAAATACGACGTATCCTGACGACTATAGCTCGCTGACAATCAATGAGGCTCCCCGCCCAGGCCAGCACATCCGCCCTCGCGGCGGAGACTTTACGGTCGGCGAAGTTCTGCTGAAATCCGGCACGCGGCTCCTGCCCCGACATATCACTTTGGCTGCGGCCATGAACCATGATGTGTTTCAGGTCAGCCACCGTCCGCGCGTAGGGGTGATCTCCTCCGGGGATGAGTTATTGCCTGCAGGCGCCGAGCCGGGTCCGGGGCAGATTATTGCATCGAACGGTGTGGGCCTGTGTCAGAGCCTCAAACATTGGGGCGCTCAGCCCCGCGATTTCGGCATCGTGGCCGACAGGCTCGCCCACCTGACTGCTGCCATTGCCAAAGCTTCCGAGCTGGATCTCATCGTCACCATCGGCGGGGCCTCTGTGGGTTCTCATGACCATGTGATTGAGGCCATCAAGGCCGCAGGCGGGACAATCAATCTCTGGCGCGTAGCCATGAAGCCGGGCAAGCCGGTCATTATCGGTGAGGTCGAAGGAACGCCCTTGATTGGGCTGCCAGGAAATCCCGTGTCGGCCTTTGTGGCAGCAGAGATATTCCTGCGTCCTGCGGTGAATGCGCTGTCGGGCGCTCCCGACCCGTTTGCCAAGCCATTTCTGGTGCGCTTGGCCAGCCCCCTGCCCGCCACCACCACGCGGGAGGTCTATACCCGCGCCACGCTTGAGCCTGGAGCAGACGGTGTGCCCGTGGCAACGCCGCTCAGGAAACAAGACAGCTCCATGCTTTCAGCGCTATCTCAGGCGGACATCCTCCTCCGACGCCCCCTGGACAGTCCCGCGGCGGAGGCTGGCGACCTGGTGGAAGGCTTTTCCTTCGACTAAGGCGCGGGATGCAACATTTTCTCAAAATCACCCCTTGACCTCAAGTTAACTTGAGCAATTACGTTCTTTCCAACGGAAACACCCAATCTTTGGAAAAAATGGAAAAACCATGACAACAGCAACTCTTGAGCACTTGAACTTCACTGTCACCGACGCGAAGAAAACCGCGGATATGATGTGCCAGCTTTTTGGCTGGAAAATCCGCTGGCAGGGATCGTCCATATACAATGGCCAATCCATTCACGTGGGCACCGATGCCCAGTACCTTGCGCTCTACTCCAATGAGCGTGTGACGCAAGGCGAAGCCTCCACCTATGAAAGCAGCGGCGGATTGAACCATATTGGCGTTGTGGTTGAAGATCTGGACGAGGCGGAGCAGAAAATCCTCGCCGCTGGCTATGAGACAACCAATCATGACGACTACGACCCCGGTCGCAGGTTCTATTTCACCGATGAAGATGATATCGAATACGAGGTTGTGAGTTACACCTAAACCAGTGCAGACTGAGATATCCCTTGCGGCCTATCTCCCTTCCTGGAACTGGGGTTCGTCGCCAAGGAGATATCTCGGTCCTGCGCCCAACAGACTGGCTTTATCTCCGTGATTATAAAGCTCACATTTTTTGAGCGACAGACAGCCGCAACCGATACATCCGTTCAGTTTCGATCGGAGCTGGGTCAGCGCATCAATACGGGCATCGATATCGACGCGGAAATTCCGGCTGATCTTCTCCCAATCTCGCACATTGGGCGTTCTCTTTTCCGGCAGGACCTGAAGCTGCACCCGGATCTGCTCGAGAGAGAACCCCAGCTGCTGGGCGATCAGCACAAAGGAAAGTCTGCGAATATCCGACGGCACAAACTGCCGCCGCCCGCCTGCGTCCCGCGTGGAGGAAACAAGCCCCTTTTCCTCATAAAACCGGATGGCAGAGACAGCCAGACCCGTTCTTTCCGCCAGACGGCCAATTGAGATTTGCTTGGTCATTGGTGGCTCCTTCATTCGCCTAAAGTTAACTTGAGATATAAGAAGGCGCAATGGAGCTCTCTCCTTTGCGTGATTTTACTGCGCTGGGAACCAAATGGTTAATTGGCTTGACGGGGCAAAAGAACTAAACTAGAACATGACTATGTTTAGGTTTTGTTCTTATATGGAGTTGCCCCCATGTTGACGCAAAAACAGCACGATCTCTTGCTTTTCATCCATAAACGGATTGAGGCCTCCGGGGTTTCTCCGTCTTTTGATGAGATGAAGGAGGCGCTGAATTTACGCTCGAAATCGGGCATTCACCGGCTTATCAAGGCGCTGGAGGAGCGCGGCTTTATCCGCCGCATCGCTCACCGTGCCCGTGCGCTGGAGGTTATCAAGCTGCCTCAGGATCTGACCCCGGCGGCCAATATCCCTGCGGCGGCACCGGCTGCTGCGAATGGCAATAATTCCGCCAATGATTCAAGTGTTGTGCAGCTGGATGATCATCGGGGCGGCCCCGTGTCGGTTCCCATGGTGGGGCGCATCGCGGCAGGCACGCCGATCGCGGCGCTCCAGCAGGAAGGCGACTTTGTGGACGTGCCTCTGGATATCATGTCCAGCGGAGAGCACTACGCCCTCGAGGTCCAGGGGGATTCAATGATCAACGCCGGCATTTTGGATGGCGACACAGTGGTGATCAAGCGCGCCGATACGGCCCATCAGGGCGATATCATTGTGGCACTCATAGACGAGGAAGAAGCCACCCTCAAGCGTTTGCGCAAACGGGGGGACACTGTCGCTCTGGAAGCTGCCAACCCGGCGTACGAGACCCGCATCTTTGGCCCCGACCGGGTCAAGGTTCAGGGCAAACTCGTGGGCCTGTTGCGGCGTTATTAAATTCTGTCTAGCTCATTGAGGAAATTGAGCTTGCCACCCCCACCCCTCGCTTTGCTCGGACCTCCCCCGTCCCAAGGGGGAGGTGTTAGGAAGGGCATGAAACCTGCATCCCTTCCCCCCTTGTCTGGTTTTATTGTGTTTATGTAGTGCGCCCGGGCCGTGATTTGGCCCGTGCGCTGGCGGGGACCGTTTCCCCCACGGGTCTTGAAGGACCGACCGCAAGCATGGTCCCGCCTCGCGCTTCTTTGTCCCGAACAGTTGACTGGGGTGGGCTTTGATGAAGTCCA
>JAJFIL010000253.1 GCA_021774965.1 Alphaproteobacteria bacterium | reverse complement strand
CGCGGAAGAAGAACACTTGTATGCAGACCTGTCCGCCTTCTGCAAAGGCAGCGACAACGTCTGCTTCGCTCAAGGTTTCAGGGTTGATGCCCTGGTGCGTCTGGATGGTGGTGATGGCGCGCAACCGGTCGCGATAATTCGCGGCGGTCTCAAAATCATGACTGGCAGAGGCGTCCTGCATGGCACCGGCCAGCATGTCCTGGATCTTGCGGCTTTTGCCCCCCAGGAATTGCGCCGCCTCCTTGACCAGTTCCGCATAACCGTTCGTGTTGATCTCACCGGTGCACGGCGCGGAGCAGCGTTTGATTTGATAGAGCAAACAGGGTCGGGAGCGGGCATCGAACACACTGTCAGAACAGGTGCGCAGCAAAAACGCGCGCTGCATGGTGTTCAGTGTTCTGTTCACCGATTTGGCCGAAGCAAAGGGCCCAAAGTAATGCCCTTTCATCTTGCGTGAGCCGCGGTGTTTGCGAATTTGCGGAAACGCGTGAGTGCCGGTGATGACGATATAGGGAAAGCTTTTGTCGTCCCGCAGCAGAATATTATAGCGCGGCTTGAGCTGCTTGATCAGGTTGGCTTCCAGCAGCAGCGCTTCGGTCTCTGTGTGCGTGGTGACGATTTCCATGGATGCGGTGCCAGCGATCATGCGGGCAATACGCGTGCTATGGCCCATCAGCTTGGTATAGGAGGTCACGCGTTTCTTGAGGTCCCGCGCTTTGCCCACATAGAGAACGGTACCTGCCTCATCCAGCATGCGATAGACGCCGGGAGAACCGGGCAGGGTGCGCACGACCCCCTTGATGACCTCAACACCCATAGCAGCCGCGTCCTGGGAGGCGGGTTGGGGCTCTGGGCTCCCTGGCTTGGGCTCTGCCTGTGGTTGTTTATCGCTGTCTTTTTCTGTCATTGCCGCGAGAGATACGCCATCGTGTAAATTGAAAATCCTGCTCAGAATTGCCGATTCCAGCTCATTCGTCAGGGAACGCAAGGACTATCCACGAAATCTGTGGATAACCATGTTGAGAAACCCGACTTTCTTTGCTCAAAGCCCCGGAAACACAACACCATGACCACTTTGCCTAATTTTTGTGCAATCTAGTAACGCGCTGATATATAACATGTTTTCAGAAAAACATATATTACCAAAAACTTAACCTGCAGGTGTGTTGCATTTGTCAGCGTTGATTTTTGGCACTTTGCGCCGCTGTGCAGAAATTGGCTTGCGGATCAGGCTTTTAGCTCCGCTATCCGGTGCGCCACCTGTGATTATCACCCGCAATCAGAGATTTATCTAGGGGGTGCTGGCTGAACCCGTTCGATCTCAACCCCCACACTTGCGGCCCCTTTCAGCGCCGCCAGTTTCTCGATGCGCACCCGCGCCACGTGCACGCGATCATCTGCAAGGCACTTCTCAGCAATTTGTTCGGCCAGCGTCTCCACCAGGCGTACATGGCCGCTGTCGACAATGGCCTGGATGTGGGTCGCGACCTCATAATAGTCCACCACATCTTCCAGCCGGTCGCCTTGCGGGAGCCCTGTATCGGTGACCGTGAGGTCCACATTGATGCGGATTGGCTGGGTTCGGCCTTCTTCGTCGCGGAAGACGCCGATATGAGCATCCAGCAGCAAATCGCGAATGAAAACATGGCGCAAGGCCAGGCCCGCGTCAGCGATCTTCAAGGGGATCACATTCTGATTGTCAGATTTACTCATGCTCACGCAGCTCTTTTGGCTTGGGGGTGCGGGGCTGGATCACTGTGCCGGACACCTGGCCGCGACCATAGGCTGGTGGCAGGCCAATGCCAAGGCAAAGGAGGCCAAGACTTGCGGGCACCATGTCACATGCGGCATAGCTGGAGCCTCGATCATCGCGAACCGGAGCCTATCTCATGCCTTCATGTCTGGTCACAGGTGCTGCCCGCCGCATTGGCGCTGGGATCACAGAATGCCTGAGCGCGGCAGGCTGGAACGTGATCGCCCATTATGGCCAATCGGGCGCAGAGGCCGAAGCGCTGGCTCAACGGCTTTGCGACGCGGGCGGCAAGGTTCAAACACTGTCTGCGGATCTCAACTCTCAGGAAGATGTGGAGGAGCTGATTGCCAAGGCAGCAGATCTGGCGGGAGAGCCTCTTGACCTGCTGATCAACAATGCCTCTCAGTTTGAAGAAGATCATGCGGGCAGCCTTGCGTCGGACCGTTGGGATCAGCACCTGCAGATCAATCTCAAGGCACCAACGTTTCTTGCGCAGGATTTCGCAGCTCAAGTGCCGGAGGGGGCAACGGGCCTGATTGTGAACCTGCTGGACCAAAAGCTGTGGAATCTCAATCCGGATTTCTTCTCCTACACGATCTCCAAGATCGGCCTGCGCGGGGTGACGGAAATGCTGGCCCAGGCCCTGGCGCCCAAAGTGCGGGTCTGCGGCATCGCGCCGGGGATCACCTTGCCCAGCACCCATCAGAGCCAGAAGCATTTTGAGCACGTGCGTGATCTTAATCCCCTGAAGCGCGGAGCAAGCGTGGAGGATATCACGCGGACGCTTATGTTCTTGATTGAGAGCCCAGCCATCAGCGGTCAAACTATCTTAGTAGACGGCGGTCAGCACTTCAGCGCTCAGGCGCGAGATGTTCTTTATGCGGAAGTTAAATCGGAAACTAAAGGCGAATAACTATAGCGGCAGGTTTCCGGGAAGCGTGCCGCCATCTTGGAACAAGATATAGATGAAGACCACATAGGCCAGCAGGAACGCAATGCCAGAGACCTTCCCGATGCGGCCTTTCTTGAGGGCAAAAGACAAAACCAGCAGCGCCGCCCCCAACATCACCCAAAGGTCAAAGCCCAAAAAGCCTTGCTCTACCGGTATGGGGGCGCCGTTCAAGGGTGTAGCGACCATGGCGGTGGCGCCCATAACGGCGAGCAGATTGAAGATATTACTGCCAATGACATTACCGATGGCAACCGCAGAGTGCCGATGCATGGCAGCAATGATGGCTGTGGCCAGTTCCGGCAAGGAGGTCCCAAGGGCGATCACGGAAAGCCCGATGATCGAGGGGGCAACACCCATGCGGAAGGCCAGATCCTGTCCACCCACAACGCAATAATGAGCTCCGATGGGCAAGCCCACGCTGGCGACCAGAATAAAGCCCGCGATCATGTAGCCGCGCTTGGGCAGGCCGGACATTTGTTCGACCTCTTCAACCTCTTCTGGCGTGAAATCATCTTCGCGGCTGCGCATGGCGCGCAAGGCTGAATAAAGAAGATAGACCACGATTAATCCGAACAGGATCACGCCTTCGCTGAGGGTGATCTGTGCGTCCAGGCAGAAAAAGACAAACAGGCCGGTGGCCCCCACCATCATCAGCGCATTGCGCCGGATCATGGGTTGGTCCGTCATGATGGGGTAGAAGAGGGCGGGCAGGCCCAGAACCAACAACACATTGGCGATATTGCTGCCCACCACATTACCGACCGCAAGACCGATGGCATCAGGCCCGCGCAAGGCGGCCTGTATGCCCACAAGCAATTCAGGCGCCGAGGTGCCAAAGGCCACGATGGTCAGGCCAATAAAAAGGGCAGGGATACGCAAGCGTTTGGCAAGAGACACACTCCCACGCACCAGAAGGTCGCCGCAGACAAGCAGGGTCAAAAGCCCCCCGACGACATAAACAAGACTGGTCAGCATGCGAAATTCTCTCCTGCCGCGTGATGGGCACCTTTTGCGGCCCCATTCGCCCGCAGTCACCGTGGCCCCCTTTCTCATATAGGAAGCCTGACCCCACATGGGAGGCCGGGACATGTCTTATAAGATCATGGCCTCATCTACAAAGGGGGAATTTTGATTTTCTCGCAGGTGTTGCCCCTTAGCGGGGGGGTGGACGGCCCGGTCGGCGGGAGGGCTGGGAGAAGGCTTGCAAACCCTCGGGTTTCTGGCGGTTTCTCCTGAAGGGCGGGGCAGGTGGATTGTCACGCAAGCGAGTATCGATAAAGCTTGCCTCAAACTCGTTTCAAACTTGCCTCAAGAGCCAGCTGATGTTTTGGCCCTTTCTTCAAGTCCCGCCTCCATGCTTGGGGGGTGCGAAAAAGGGACATGAGAAGATAATGACATCGGATGTGATGGAGCTGGCGGCGAAACCCAGTTTTGACCCGCCCCTTGAGAAACTTGTTACCTATCAATCCAAGGAACGACGCCTTGTGGGCCGCCTTCTGGCCTATTGGCATCACCTGTGCCGCGGGCGAACCTATCCGCGGCTAAAGGATATCGACCCCTCGGAAATTGGTGATGACTGGCGCTGGGCTTTCCTGCTGGATACGGCCAGGTATCACGACTTTCCAAACTTCAAGTATCTGGGGCCGGACATTGCGAGATATTCCGGTGTGTTCCTCTCCGGTGAAGATGCGTTCACAACGACGCTGCTGGATATGGCAACCCATAATCTTGAGCGCGTCTTCAAGGAGGGCTGTCCTCTTTTGATGGAAGAGGACGTCTCGCTTTACGACGGCAAACGCCTGATGTATCGCGCGGTTCTTCTGCCGCTTAGCGATGACGGCTCCAAGATCAACTATGTCCTGGGAGCCGCCAACGGGCGCATGGACGACAGCTAGCTCCGCAAAGGTTTTATCTGAACCTCAACATCAGACTTGCTTGTCGTTCGTCACTTGACGAAGGGCCCGACGAAGAGCTCGTTGAAGTGCTTGTAGAAAGCTTGGCAGGCTGCATGCTCTGCTCCAGCTCCCTTGCGACTTCAGCGGCCAGTTCGGACTGGCTTCCAAGAGTGTCGCGATCTGCAAGCCGTGCCTCATCAAGTGGATTTGCCAAAGGGGCCGTTTGTCCAGCCGTGATCTTTGAGATATCCGGCAGGGGGGGAAGGCCCTCTGAGCTACGCTCAATATTGCCAGCGCCAATTTCAAATTCCGATTGGGCGTAGGCGTTGCTGCCAGCTGCCACGATGGAAAGACCGGCAACGACACCGACCACCAATATGAAACTACTAACTGTTCCTCTAATCATTTCTCTAACTCCCTGACCAGCCCCAGGGAAAAGTGATCGCAACTGATTGCAAAGGATGCGGGGGGAAGCGCACCACGGGGCTGTTTGCAAACCGATCTGCCTAGCTTGCCGGACCGCCGACGGGGCGGCATTGGTCTCGACATCTCTTACATAGGCTCTTCAGCGCGGATTGCGCCTTAAAGGGCGGTAACCTTTGCTCAAAGCGGTGTGAAGTTTGTGTCTTCTCTGTAATGATTGGTCTTTGTTGCATCCGTTTGGGCAGCTGATGCATCGCGTCTTTTGCTTCTTGCCGGTTGTCAGACGGGCTCCGGGTCACCAAGTAAATTTTGAGAACCCAAGTTTAGTCATTCCGGGGCTTGATCTTCAAAACTGTTGACGTCCCCCGGCTTGACCGGGGGTGCGTCGGAATAGGAACGATGTCGAGTGATTTTTTTCGCCCGCCTCTGGCACTTTTCGACAAATCGCAAATAGGGTAAAACAAATCGAATGCGCCGCGGAGCTGACGCGGGTTTTGATGAGGTATGGATGCCGGACGCACCTGAAATAAGAACCGCACAAGACTGGGCGCGCGAGAACAAGCTGACAAAGCGCATCGCCTATGCCCTGATCCTGGGCTGCGTCATCACCTTTGCTATGGGGCAAACTGTTCTATTTGTCTTGCTACAGCCTATCTCGCGAGAGATCGGAATGGATGAATCCTGGGTCGGGTGGATCGTTGCTTTTTCCGCAGCTGCCATGGCTTTGATTCAACCGACCTGGGGGCGCTTGTCCGACAAGTGGGGTCGCAAGGCTGTGATCATACTTGGTCTATTGGCTTATGCGATCACCACGGTGGTGTTTGCTCTGCTTCTGCAGGTCGGCCTGTGGGGATGGATTGCGCCCTTGCCGTTATTTGGATTGCTGGTGATCGTGCGGGTTACCTATGGGCTTACCTCCAGCGGCATCCAACCGGCCTCCTCAGCATTTGTCGCTGATACGACCTCAGGTCATAAGCGCACTCAAGGCCTTGCGATGGTTGGGGCTGCAATAGGTTTGGGGACGGTCGCGGGGCCGTTATTTGGATTGGTGCTTGTGGGCTTTGGAGACCTTGTTCCGCTCTATGCCGCTGGCGCTCTTGCCCTTGTCATGGGTTTGGCCGCCTTGCGGTTTTTGAAAGAGCCACCAGCACATGTGCGTGCCACGCCTACCAAGCGTCTGAAGGCATTGGATGGGCGCATCCTTCCATATCTCATCATGACCTTGCTGCTACTGACAGTGGCTGCTGCCACGCAGCAAACCGCGGCCTATTACGTGCAAGACAGGCTGGGCCTTGAGACTGTTGCGGACACCGCGCGGCTGACCGGTTACGCCATGGCGGGGACGGCGGTGATGGCCATCTTGTTTCAGGGTGCGGTGGTGCAATGGCTCAAGCCGGCACCGGCGGTTCTGGTGCGCGTTGGGTTTTTGATCGGAACAACAGCATTTGTGTTTCTAAGCTTCACCAAAGCCTATGAAGGTCTTGTCATCGGCTACATGATCCTGGGGGCCAGCATCGGAATGCTTAACCCCGGGCTGATGTCTGCCGCCTCCATGAGCGTGGGGCCAGAGGAACAAGGCGGGGTTGCCGGATTGATCGGGTCGGCCATGTCAGCAGGATTTGTCTTTGGGCCCGTCATTGGTACCAACCTTTATAACGTGGGACAGGTGGTGCCAATGAAGGTAAATGCCGTCTTGATGGGGATCATGCTGGTCGGCTCATTGTTTCTGGCCTTTGGCCCACGTCCCAAGGGGCTTTATCCATTCGAGGATAATCCGGGGGATGAAAGTTCCAGCGAACCGCCAACCGAGTAGATTTTGATCGCGCAAAGAAAAAGGGCCACTCCCCAAAAGGAGTGACCCAATCTTACATCGATCAATCAAAAGTCAGCGCTTAGCTGGCGTCTTTGATGTTGACCGCGCGTTGGCCGCGCTTGTCAGGCTCGATGTCGAATTCAACCTTTTGGCCGTCGCTCAAAGAAGAGAGACCAGATTGCTCAACAGCGGAAATGTGAACGAACACATCTTTTGCGCCATCATCAGGGGCGATAAATCCAAAACCTTTTGTGGTATTGAAGAATTTTACGGTACCAGTAGTCATAGTTTTCCAAGTCCTTTGTAAGTCAGATACCCGGTGCCACAAACGCTGCAAGCCCGGGGTGAGTCAACGTCCACGTGTTAAGGAAGAAGTAGAAGTCGTTGCTGCGCATCTGCACAAAAGACGAGGTCTGCTTATCCGGCTGTGGAGCCGTCACGGGGCACCTTATGGGATAAAGAGGCTTGGAACACAAGGGCTTGTCTCGCCAGCGCCAAAAACCTCTTTATCTTCAGTTAGTTAGCCTTAGGTGAGCCGCTTGGGCGTGGTCAAAGCCAGCAGGATAAAGACCAAATAAAGCGCCGGGATGTCCCCCATCATATTGGCCTTTTCTGCGGGGTCGGCAAGGGCCTGGAGGTTCATGATCACCGCATGAACCAGGCTGGAGAACGCGGTGAACCAGATCAGGCTGAGGTGTTTTTCCGGCGCACGAGAGGCGATCAGCAGGAATACTCCGAGTACGGTATAAACTCCCTGGATCATCTGCTCAAATTCAGGTTGATGCGGCTCCCACCCCCAGCTGTCGGGGAAGAAACTCATCATCCCGTAGGTGCCGCAAAAGGCGACGCCCACAATCAGCACCACAAGCTTGTTGTGTTTGGTAAAGTCCATTTTGTTCCCTCCTCAAAAAAGAAGCGCCCGCGGGATTGCCCACGAGCGCCTCATCAATCAGCACATCATTCTAGGCAGCCTAAACAGGCTTGATGTTCACGGCCTTGGGGCCGCGTTGATCGGGCTCGACTTCAAATTCGACTTGTTGGTCCCTGTCCAGAGTACGCAGGCCAGAAGCCTCCACCGCCGAGATATGCACGAAAACATCTTTCGAGCCATCTTCAGGGGAGATGAAACCAAAGCCTTTGGTCTCGTTGAAAAACTTTACGGTTCCTGTGGTCATCACGGGCATCCTCTTCCAAGTCAGTATCCCTTTAGCGCCCATTCGAGCGGGCCCAAGGGGTGAGGCGAGAACCACGTAAAGCCGAATGCGGGGGTCAATTGAGCCAGCCCCGGGACTGGTGGCAACACTTCACGGGCCGGAACATAGCAAAAATAAGGTTAACCCGGCAAGCGGGAGGTGGTTTTACATGCTGCACTGCAACGTGGGGTGGGGCCAGATTATTGGAGACGCACTCTCTCCCCTCGTGGGAGAGGGCCCGGGTGAGGGGGCGATCTATCAACCTTCCCGCTCACTCCAGCTTCTCCCGGAAATAGCCGATGACCTCGTCCAAGGCCGCTTGGGTGGGATGCCCGGCCTGATCCACAAAATGCCCCGTGAGCACCGAATGCCCCGGCCCCGGCAGTGTGGTCAGCTTGATGCGCGTTTCGTCGTCATCATTGAAGGTTGCCTCCAGCGCCTCGAATTTCTCTCCGCGGCAGATTTTGTCCTCCTCAAAGCGATAGCCCAGCATGGGGCCGACGTCCTCAAGTTTGGTTTTCACTTGCGCTACGTCTGCCTCTGACATGTGAAGTGCTGCGTGCCCGCCCAGGGGCATGGAAGGTTGCGCCGCCACTCCGGCCAGCACCGCATCATCGGCCATGAGCGAGATAGCAAAGTTTCCCGTCAGGCACATGCCGATGCTGCCCACGCCTTTTGCGCCAGTTTCTTTGCGGATATGCACACACAGCGCGCGGAGCCAGGTCACGATGGGGCTGGTCTTGTTGGCCGCGAACAGGGAAAATTCCCTCCGCATACAGAACACGCGGGCCACGTTGCCCAGCATGGAAACCTTGCCCAGGGGGCCGAACAGATGGGGCAAGTAGACCCGAAAGCCCGCCTCCACCAGCTTATCACACAGCCGCAAGGTCTCGGGCATGATCCCCGGTAGCTCCTGGATCACCATGACAGGGGCACCACTTTCCGGCCCTCTTACATAGATCGGGCGTTTGAAGGTGTGTTTTTCCTCCAGCGGGCCTTTGAAATTGAATTTTGAGTATTCTGACACGGAAACGTAAGGGACGGGATCAGCCATTTTATCTCTCACTTGAAATGCGGATACTGCCACGTTCTCCTATTTGGCTACGAGCGATCAACCGAAAAAGCGTTATTCCAGGACTTGTCCGCAGAGTGGCCACTAAGTTCCGTCATTCCCGGTCAAGCCGGGGAATGACAAACTGAGCAATGCCCCAATACTCCCCAACGCCTTTCTCCGCAGTCAGCCCAATGCTACGCTGAGTGATTCTTCAAGCGCAGGGATGATGCGCATGCATAGAGGGAGAGCGCAGATGACACTCGAGAAAGAATACCGGCCGCTGCTTTTGGTCAATGCCGTCGTGGCGGCGGCGTTCACTATCTATTATTTCATGTCCGGCAATTTTGAATTCATGATCTATATCGGCGTAGTGATATTCTTCATGGCACTGATCTTTTTTACCCGGAATAAAGTGAACTATCCCGTGCCCGTTTTGTGGGGGCTCTCGATCTGGGCCATTTTGCATATGTCGGGCGGCACGTTCATGATTGGCGAGACGCGGCTTTATGATTTCATCTTTGTACCGATCTTTGCCGAGCCCTATAATGTGTTGCGCTTTGATCAGATCATTCACGCCTTTGGCTTTGGCGTCACCACTCTGGTCGCCTATCACTTGATTAAGCCCTACCTCGCCGGGCCCGCAAAAGGCAAAATGGCGCTCGTGATCGTTCTGGCCGCAGCAGGCATGGGGGCAGGGTCTGTGAACGAGATCGTGGAATTCCTCATCACCGTGGTCAACCAAAGCAGCGGCGTGGGCGGCTATATCAACAATTCAGTGGATTTGATTGCCAACGCCACCGGCGCCGTGATCGCCGCCACCTGGATCTACAAGACGGAGACGTAGGCACGCGCGGGCCCGGCGGGCGATCAAACGAATAATGGGGCGAGCAGGGCATCAATCATGGCGTGAAGCCTTGGTTGACTCGTCACGCTGTCTTTTCCCTTGGTGAGGTTTCCATCCAGGCGCAAAGAAACATAGCCATGGCACAT
>JAJFIL010000252.1 GCA_021774965.1 Alphaproteobacteria bacterium | reverse complement strand
CCTCTTGTATTTGCCGCACGAGCACTCCCAGTCCTTGGTCGGGCCGAAGATCTTCTCGCAGAAGAGTCCGTCCTTCTCAGGCTTGAGGGTGCGGTAGTTGATGGTCTCCGGCTTCTTGACCTCACCGTTGGACCACATGCGGATGCTGTCAGCGGTGGCAAGCCCAATTTTCAGGGTACTGAAGTCATTGACGTCGAGCATTTTGTTCCTTAGTCCTTCGTCGTCGCCGGTATCAGACGCGAGCCGCACGAGCGGCGGCTCGGGCTGCATCTTCTTCGTCACTTCCGCGTTCGGGTCGCTGTAGGTCGATGCCCAACTCGGCCACGGTACGGAATGTCTCTTCGTCGAGTTCACGCATCTCGATCTCTTGACCGTCGCGTGAGAGAACCTCGACGTTGATGCACAGAGCCTGCATCTCCTTGATGAGAACCTTGAAGCTCTCCGGAATTCCGGGCTCTGGGATGTTCTCGCCCTTGACGATCGATTCGTAGACCTTCACACGGCCGAGAACGTCGTCGGACTTGATGGTGAGCAGTTCCTGCAGGCAGTAGGCGGCTCCGTAGGCCTCGAGAGCCCACACCTCCATCTCGCCGAAGCGCTGGCCACCGAACTGGGCCTTACCGCCGAGGGGCTGCTGGGTGATCATCGAGTACGGCCCGGTAGAACGGGCGTGGATCTTGTCGTCGACCAGATGGTGCAGCTTCAGGATGTAGACGTAGCCCGTCATGATCGGGTTGTCGTAGGGCTCGCCGGTGGCGCCGTCGAACAGGACCTGCTTGCCGTCGGTCTGGATCAGGCGGGTCTCGCCGTCGGCGCTCTCGGGATTGAGGTTCTTGAGAATGTCGACGATGACGGGCTTGTCGCCGGCCAGATCGCGTTCATCCCATTTGGCTCCATCGAACACCGGTGTCGCAACGAACGTGGCCGGCTGGGTGGCCGGACGGGTCTTGTTCTCGTTGCCGCTGATGGGAGTGGTGCCGACCTTCTGGCCGTCGAGATCCCAGCCCCACCGTGCGCAGTAACCCAGATGGGCTTCCAGCACCTGGCCGATATTCATACGAGACGGAACACCGAGGGGGTTGAGAATGATGTCGACCTGCTGGCCGTCGGCGGTGTAGGGCATGTCCTCGATCGGAACGATCCGGGAGATCACACCCTTGTTGCCGTGGCGGCCGGCGAGCTTGTCGCCAACGCTGATCTTTCGCTTCTGGGCGACGTAGACACGCACGAGTTGGTTGACCCCGGGGGTCAGTTCGTGGGCATCGTCGCGGCTGAAGACCTTGACGTCGATGACCTTGCCGGTCTCGCCGTGGGGAACCTTCATCGAGGTGTCGCGTACCTCGCGAGCCTTTTCACCGAAGATCGCCCGAAGGAGTCTTTCCTCGGGGGTCAGTTCGGTTTCGCCCTTGGGGGTGACTTTTCCGACCAACACGTCGCCGGGACCGACCTCGGCACCGACGCGCACGATTCCGCGCTCGTCGAGATCGGCGAGGATGTCCTCGCTCAGATTGGGGATGTCGCGTGTGATCTCTTCGGGGCCGAGCTTGGTATCGCGGGCGTCGACCTCGTGTTCCTTGATGTGGATCGACGTGAGGACGTCGTCCTTGACCAGACGCTCCGACAAGATGATGGCATCCTCGAAGTTGTAGCCATGCCAAGGCATGAAGGCGACCATGAGGTTCTTGCCGAGTGCCAGTTCGCCGGCATCGGTGGACGGGCCATCAGCAATCACATCACCCTTCTTGACCTTGTCGCCTTGGCGAACACGGGGCTTCTGGGTGATGCAGGTGTCCTGGTTGGACCGCTCGAACTTCTTGAACCTGATGTTCTGGGTGCCGAGCTTCTTGTAGTCGATGACTATGTGATCAGCATCGAGCTCGAGAATGGTTCCGTCGTCTTCGGCGGAGAGCATGTCGGCGGCATCGCTCGCACAACGAAGCTCGATACCGGTGCCTACGTATGACGACTCGGCCCGCAGCAGAGGCACGGCCTGTCGCTGCATGTTGGCGCCCATGAGCGCACGGTTGGCGTCGTCGTGCTCGAGAAACGGGATCAGCGCCGTAGCGACCGAGATGATCTGCTTGGGCGAGATGTCCATCATCTGGACTTCGGCGGGGGGCACCGAAGAGATCTCGGTGGTGGCACCGAAGAACACTTCCTGTTCGAGCTGCAGTCGCAGGTCCTTCAGCGAAGCGGCCTGGGGCGACCTACGCACCAGGACGCGGTCGTCGAGGAACCGGCCCTTGTCGTCGATTCGGGCGTTGGCCTGCGCAACAACGAACTCCTCTTCCTCATCAGCAGTGAGGTAGACGATCTCGTCGGTGGCGACGCCGTTGATCACCTTGCGGTAAGGCGACTCGATGAAACCGAAGAGGTTGACCCGCGCGTAGCTCGCCAGGCCACCGATCAGACCGATGTTGGGACCCTCAGGGGTCTCGATCGGACACATGCGGCCGTAGTGGGAGAAGTGAACGTCTCGGACCTCGAAGCCGGCACGCTCGCGGCTCAGGCCACCCGGCCCGAGAGCCGAGAGACGACGGCGATGAGTGAGCCCGGAAAGGGGATTCACCTGATCCATGAACTGCGAGAGCTGCGAAGTTCCGAAGAACTCCTTGATCGCCGCGACCACAGGTCGGATGTTGATCAGCGTCTGGGGGGTTATGGCCTCGACGTCCTGGGTGGTCATGCGTTCGCGCACGACTCGTTCCATACGGCTGAGACCGATTCGCACCTGGTTCTGGATGAGCTCGCCCACGCTGCGAATGCGGCGGTTGGCGAAGTG
>JAJFIL010000251.1 GCA_021774965.1 Alphaproteobacteria bacterium | reverse complement strand
GGAACATCCCGCCCGCCGAGTATGCACTAAAAACAAGACTGGAAATCAAGGCCGCATGAGGCCACAATCGGGTACGAAGACTCTCCGCAAAAATGGAGGGAAGATGGGGCTCAGGTCACTTCCATCAGGAGGCCACGCGTACGTTTTGTTGTTTGCTCTTTTTTCAAAAGGCTACGTATTACATCTATGGTTTTTCTCCGGACATTGTCTCTACTTGAAATGTAGACACCGTCCAATTGGTTTGCCGCAGCCTCCTCGTGCAGCTCAACAGAGAATTGCGAATAGAATATCACCGGTAGATAGACCTGATCGGTTTCTCGTATCTCCTTGATGAGTTCTGGTCCAGACAGTCCATCCATTGAGAAGTCGACGACAATCAAATCCAAGTCCGGATTGGTGAGGTCGCTTGCGATAGCTGAATGTATGCTCCCATCCGGCATTGCCGGTACTGGCTTTATTGCGGGTTCGATGCCATGCTTTTCCAGAAAATTGGATACGTCCGCGATATCATCAGTGACCGCATCTATTTGGTCATCGATCCAAAGAATATCATATCTTGTTTTCATTGTTCTTCAAAGACGAGACGAACTGTTGCGCCTTTGCCCTCATTGTTTTCGATGGAAATTCTACCCTTAAGTTGTGCAACAATACGCTCAACGTGGTTCAGGCCAATTCCAGAACCGTCGGTAGTTGAAATACCTTTTTGAAAGAGTTCGGCTGCCTTGTACTTTGCCGGGAGTCCGCGACCATTATCCGTAAAAAGGACGGTCGTCCTTTTCCCGCGACGAGTGGCGGTTATGGTAATTCGTTTTGCGGAGGCTTTGCCAGCATTGTCGAGCAAATTATCAATCAACATTGTTAACTCGATTGGCCGAAAATATCGTACGAGCTCAATGTTCTTTTCATTCACGAAATCGATCTTGAAACCGAAATCAATTTTCAGGCCATGGATGGTTTCAACGTATTCCTTAATGAACCTGATGAGGTCCTTATTTATGTTGTTTGTTTTGATGCTGAATTCAGCCTTTGAAGCAAACTTCGAAACTTTTCTAACCATATCGACTTCAAACACAGCGCTCTCAATTTTCTGGAAAAGCTTGTATTTGGTAAATGAGTTCTCATCTTCCCTATACAATCGAATTGTTCTATCAAAGCTCTTGAATAATTTGCCGGCAATTAGGCCAATTTGGTGATGCATTGCCAAGAGGGTTTCTTTGTCAGCGCTACTTTCCGTTTCGGCAAATAACCTGAGCTTTCTCTCTTTATCGAGCTGCCGTTCTGCTTCTTCACGCTCCATTTGCAGAAGACGTTCAGCTTCTTCCTTCTCTCGCTCTAACTCATCAGCAGCCTCCTCAAGCTGCCTTATAGATTCTTCCTTCGCTTCGATAGCTTTGATTTGTTTTGCAACGAACCGGGAAATATCTCGTTTCTCTGAAGGGCTTAACTTAGCTGCAGATGTGCCCTCAAATTTTGATTGGAGCTCTTCTACAAAACCATCGTACGCCGCCGCTTCCTCGCGGGCTAACTCAACAATGTGCGGAAAGTTAATCTTCAGCTCACGAAGGGTGCTTTTAGAGGAACGGATATTAATCGTAGGGACGAGAGCCTCATATATTTTTTGACCCTCAGTTTTGTACTCCAACTTGTCACCTAATTTGATTATCTCTTCATCAGATAGCTTCTTGTTGGCGATGCGATTCCAATCCAATCCCTCAACTACGAATCGTTCGAGTTTTCGAAACACTTTATGGAACAATCCATAGATTTTAGCACCGTCAATTGTAGACCGAATGGTATCTCTTTCGGCCGCAAGTTCATTGAATGCCTCATTTCGAACTAATCCCTCTCTGCTGGATACTGCGTGAAATGTATCTTCAGAGTCATTTATTTCGATGTGTCCGATTACGTCGCGTGTCGAAAGATATCGCCTAGTCCCTTGCCCTTTTCGGCGCTCAAGGCCAAGCCAATCATCGGATGCTTCGCCGTATGGCAAGACACGGAACCCGTTCAGGAATAGAAAAATCGAACCAAAATCGACAGATGCATAGCCAGTTCTCTTCTTAAAGTAAGCCTTTGCTGGCTGGTTCAGATAGAAGATTGTGATTTTCAGATCTTTTAGGTGTGTGTACTCATTTGTTTCTGTAAGATTGAAGAGTTCATCGCCATCATGTCTCAACGAAATTGTAATTGTTTTTCCATCGCTCGGAATCTTGGCGACAATAGAGGTTGTACGAAAGTCAAGCTCGTCGAATATTCTATTCTCAACTTCGCCATTCAGTTTTTCATCGTATGGAAAGTCCTCAGCGGTGAGGACAATCGAGAAGTTTTGTTTTGGGTCAATAACAAATCGTTCGAGCTCCTTTCGCAGGTTGGCTATCTTGTCTTTGGGCCAATCTGTGCGAAGTTCTCGCATAACCAGAACTGTACCCTTACTAAACCGCTTGAGGCCGGTGTCGTCAGAAAACTCAGAATCCTTAACAACTCGAAGTGTTGTCCCGATCTTGCCGATGTTAGTTTTTTGATCATCGACCTCAAATTTCGTCCAATCGACATCCAAACACAAAAGTTCATTGCCTTTAGTTCGAGTGTACAAACTCAACGTTTGACCCAATCGATCACATGAAAATCTACCTATTCCTTTGTTACCTGCATACGCACTGCCATCGTCTTGGCTGGTGTTCTTTTTCTCAGAGTATGCAATGTTTAGCCACTTGTTCTTGATATCATCGAGAGACATCCCGGTTCCAAAATCTTGGATAATTAGCTGCGAGCTAACGCCGACCTCTGCAGCGTTGGTAAAGTAGATATCTACGCTTTTTGAATTTGCGTCCTTTGCATTTTTGATTAGTTCAATGATTGCAACGTTGTCATCGTTGATAAGGCCTCGACCAACAATGTCTTTGAGGCGGGCATGTGCCGTAAATGTCAGGCGTTCACTTTTCATGGCGAGTGGACATCCGAATTAGTGTTTGGCCAATTGCTTCCGCCATTAGTGGGGGCACGGCATTTCCCACTTGAGTAAATCGCGGGCAGTCAATTTTACGTCGATCACCGCCAGTCGTGTACTTCCCACAGAATTCAAACCAATCTGGGAATGACTGCAGTCGTGCATTTTCGCGGACAGTCAATATTCTTGGTTCATTGTAGTGTATCATGTCATCTGGAAGTGTTGTGACAGTAAAAGCAAGTTGGTTTGGATGTAGAGCTGCTACGCGTTGTTTGCGCATACCATGTGCCTCTCGGAATTCGAGAGACACTCCTTTGCCTTTCTCACAAACATCAAGAATTGTTTGAAAGCGCTCTGCTGTTTTTGGTCGGTGGTTCGTTAGCCTGAGACTATTGGGAGCATAGCAATCTTCGACTCCATCTCTCATCAACTTTTGGTAATCAGATTTCCGCTTCCTTGCTTTGTATCGTATTTGCTGAAACCCAGTGGTGTCTGGTGATGGCATGAGTCTTCTACCGGACACCTCAAGATCGCCAATTGCTTCTTTTGCTGTGATTTGATGTCCATTGAGGCCTTTTCTTAGACGGAATTTTGGAGCAGCCTTAATCACGGCTTCAATTGGGCAGTGGTCGAAGTCCTTCAAATCCTTCCGCACGCAAATCATTACAAATCTTTGCCTCGGTTGCGGAACACCAAATATGGATGCTGGGACCATTGCAGAGTGTGCAAAATATCCTACAGGTAAGAGGTCTTGAAGCTTCTTTGTGATTTGGGAGGAGAATGCCTTTTTCTGACCAGCAAAGGGTAACTGAAATCCTCTGACATTCTCCAACAGGAGATATTTCGGTTGAACCAGCTTCACAATGCGAATGTACTCATGTGTTAGCCTATTGCGCGGATCGTTTGGATTTCGCATTCCGGCGGTCGAGAACCCCTGGCAGGGGGGGCCACCGGCAATCAAATCAATCTTTCCACGAAGATTGAGAAGATCATCCTTATGGTTTCGGAGAAGAGAGCTGGTCGTTGTAGGACCACATTCTAACCAGGACGGCCAGGAGAACTTATGCCGAGCGCCCTTTCCGCACAGATTTTGCTCCAAAGTCTTGAAGGCATCCGGGCTCTTCTCAATCGCGAATTGGCCCTTCCACCCAGCCTGCATCAGGCCCAAAGACAGACCTCCACAACCAGCAAATAGATCGATAAAACTCAATTTTGGCATGTTTGATGAACGCTCTATGATTCCCTTTGGACCACGCTAGCAAAGACTTGGCGGCAACCCAATAGTTTATATCGGCTGGGCGCAACCCTTTATGGTTGAGATGGGTAGGTATAGTGACTGTGGAATCGAAAAAGGTGCTCCAGCCCACCAAGGAAAGCCCGTTTTCTTCCCTCGGCCCGCCTTCCATCGCTTGTGCGAAGGCGGCTCCGAGGAAAGCAAACTCTCTTATAGCTATATCTTTATCTATCTATTAGGGGAGGGGTGCTGTGAGTGCTTGGACATGATATTATGCAGGGCGTCGGGCGCATGATCCTGTGGCGACCAGTGCAACCTATATCCCAAAGTCCAAGACAGATAGTCGGTACCCAGACCAAATAGTTCCCCTGCAAATCCCCGGGGGGTTTTGCCAAAACCATCATTCCTACTAAGTCCTTGAAAACAATGGTGACCCCGGGTGGATTCGAACCACCGGCCTCCAGATTAGGAATCTGATGCTCTATCCTACTGAGCTACGGGGCCACTTGAGAAATCTTCTACCCGAACTCGGTGCCAAGCCGAAGCAGATATTTGTGTTCCCCCTCCAGCACCAGATCGCGCGCCTGGTTGTGCACCGTGGCGGCCATGGTAACGACGCCGGTTGTGTTCTGGGGCTTAAGGCCAGTTATCACAAGCGACGGATAAAGTGTATCGCCCACATAGACGGCGCCCTTGAATTTTGCGCTCATCTCGATGAAACCAACCAGGTTGGTCCCGATGGTCGCCGGGAAAAGCCCCGCGCCGGCTGCCGTAAAGCACAAGACCTGAAGTCCATGGGCGAGAAGGTCGCGGTGCCCCTGAGCTTCGCAATAGGGCCGATCATAGTGGATGGGGTGATTGTCGCCGGAAAGAGCTTGGAAGGCTGAGAAATGCGCATCCGTTACGGTGCGGCTGGGGGCATTAAAGCGCTCGCCAATCTCAAGCTCCTCAAAGCCTCGTTGCGGGACGGTGGTATGCGCGGCAGGATCGAAGAGATCAGTCATAAGGTAAGCTCCTTTGGCAGCTACCCTATTTCATATCATCAGTACCGAAAACCCAGGCGGCGCGCCTTGGCCCCGTTGGCCCCGCTCCCAGATGTTTGTGCTACGCTTGGGTCATGTGGATGATTTCAAAGTTTCCAGTGGCGGTGCTGGTTTGCCTTTTTGCAGCTCCAAGCATGGCGTGCGAAATCGGGCCCGGTGAACCGGCGCGCATCACAAATGTTATGGACGCGGTTACGTTCGAGCTGGGAGATGGACGCACCTTACGTCTGGAAGGGCTTGGGAGCCCAAGGCCCCCGGCGCGCGCGGCGGCTGACACAAATTGGCCGATAGCCATACGGGCCGCTGCCTATGCGCGAGCCATGATGGAGGGGAAGACCATCGCATTCTCCTCAACGGCGGAAGTTGATCGATATGGTCGCATCATCGCGCAGGTTTTCTTGAGTGATGGAACGTGGGTGAACGGTGCGCTGGTGGGCGCAGGCTTTGCGCGCATTGAAACCGCCCCCGATCAGACACGATGTGCGGAAGAAGCGCTTGTTCTAGAGGCCGCCGCACGCAGTGCTGCCCGCGGCATGTGGGATTTGTCGGCCTATGAGGTGCGAAGCTCCGAAGAGGCCGCAGCCTTCACCAATGACTTTCAAATTGTCGAAGGCACGGTGCTGGAAGTTACCGAAATCCGAGACTGGACATATCTGAATTTCGGAACCGACTGGCGCACGGATTTCACCCTTTCCATAGCTCGGCGTGACAGACGACGCTTTGAGGCAGCCGGCTTGGACCCCCAATCCCTTGCTGGCCGCCGAGTACGGGTTAGGGGTTGGCTCGAATGGTATAATGGCCCCATGATAGAGTTTGATCATCCGGAACAGGTGGAGATTTTGACCACTGGTCCCGGGGAGAATGCCGGGGGCGGGAATGATGGAGGGACAAATCCATGAATGTGTTTAGACATCTGGCGATTGCCGGATTTGCCGTGATGCTTTCCTTTGCAGCTGGCGCGCCTGCGCTCGCGCAAGGAGGTTCGCAGCATGATCAAATCGTGGCGCATTACGGCGGCGAGTATGATCCCGATGGGCTGGGCCGTTACGTGCGCCGCATCGTAGAGCGCCTGGAGCCTCACGCCGATTTGGACCGACCTATTCGATATGTGACGGTTCTTAATTCCCCGGTGATCAACGCTTTTGCCACGCCCGAAGGTGGGGTCTATGTCACCCGCGGTATTGTAGCGCTGTGTAATTCCGAAGATGAGCTTGCCGGCATCATCGGCCATGAGATTGGTCACGTGGTGGAAGACCATGGCCAAGGGCGCCAGGGGGTCTCCATTCTCGCCGGACTGGGCAGTATTCTTGCTGAAAGCCTGGGTGTCGGGGAACTGGGCATGCTGGGCTACAACGTTGCGGCCAATCTCGGGCTCAATGGATATTCGCGTGAACAGGAACGGGAATCAGATCGCCTGGGCGTGCGCTATTTGCATCGTGCGGGATATGACCCTTACGCCTTGCATGATTTTTTCCGCAGCATGCAGCGGGACGGACAGCTTTCCCAGCAACTGGCAGGGCAAGAGGTCACCAACAATCGGATGGATTTCTTCTCCACTCACCCCAACACTGATGGCCGCATGGAAGCGGTTTATGCCCGCGCTGAACGCAAAGGCGTTGCCGAAGGGGAGATCGCTCGCACCGTAGATCCTTTCCTGGATGAGATTGACGGTATGCTCTACGGCGACGGAGACGAGCAAGGCTTCGTCCGGGGGCGGAAGTTTTATCACACGGACATGGGCTTTACCTATGAAGTGCCGCGAGGATACACGATCCAGAACGGTACGGAATCTGTGGTTGCTTTCCACGATGATGGTTCCACCATCATCTTTGATCTGGCGCAGGCCAGCTCCCGCAAGGGGCTCAGCGGCTATATCCAGCAGGATATGAGCACGGAGCTGGGCACACAGCTCTCCAATATCCAGACCTTTACGGTCAATGGTATTCCGGCGGCCAGTGGGCAGGCCGTTGTCAACAACAACGGGCAACAGCGGGATATTATGGCGGTGGCCTATGACGCCGGGAACGGTCGCATCTATCGATTTGTCATGAGCGGGCCTTACTCCCGTAGCTCAGCCTATGACCGGGGCTGGATTGATACGATGGACAGCTTTCGCTGGCTTGACGGCTCAGAAGTTGCCGGGCTTCATTCCCTGATCCTCGACGTGGTCCGGGTTGGCCGGCGCGATACTGTCGCTAGTCTGGCAGAGCAGATGGAGTTTGATGACTATCGCGAAGAACGCTTCCGTACGCTCAATGGTCTTCGGAACAATGACACGGTGGAGCGCGGGCAACGGGTGAAGCTGGTGGTGCATTAGGGGGCGGCGCTTCGAACGCACAATCTGGCTGGTAGTCTGAACGAGACTGCCAGCCCTAGACCCCCACCAACCCGGCTTCGACGGGGTCTTCCACTTCGTTGAGGAGGGCGGCTTTGAGTTTCTTCAGGGCGGCGTGTTCGATCTGGCGCACACGTTCTTTTGAGATGCCAAGGCGCTTACCGAGACTTTCCAGCGTTACGGTTTCTTCCTGAAGCTGGCGCTCGGTGATGATCAGCAGTTCGCGTTCATTGAGCGCGCGCAGAGCCTTCCTGATCCAGGCTTGTTTTTTGAGTAGATCCCGTTTTGCCATAACGCTTGCTTCGGGCAGGGCGGCTTCGTCTTCCAGAATATCCTGCCATTGACCGGAACCATCTTCGCCCATGGGGGCGTTCAATGAGCGGTCGGAGGCGGCCATGCGTCCTTCCATATGTTCGACGTCTGACACTCGCACTTTTAGTTTCTTGGCGATTGTCTCGCGCACTTCAGGAGACAATTGTGCGGTCATGCGATCATCAATAAGGGCGCGCAAGCGACGAAGATTAAAGAACAAGGATTTTTGAGCAGATGTCGTTCCTGTACGGACGATTGACCAATTCCGCAGGATGTAATCCTGCATAGCGGCGCGGATCCACCAGCTGGCATAGGTAGAAAAGCGAACCTCACGTACCGGATCAAAGCGAGCGGCGGCCTGCATCAGGCCTACGTTTCCTTCCTGCACAAGATCGCCAGAGGGTAGGCCGTAGTTGCGAAACCTTGCGGCCATGGAAATCACAAGGCGCATATAGCTTTGGGTCAGCTCATGCAGGGCCTTTTCGTTGTGATCGTCACGCCAGGCACTGGCAAGGGCAAGCTCATGGTCGGATTCCAGCAATGGAACATTCATGGCCGCTTTGATAAAGCGACGATTGGCCTTTTGCGTCTCTGGCGTGTCGATGAAAGCCACGCTGCCTCCATACCCATCGCGTCATTTGCTCAAACTGTGACGCTGCAGTGGAAATCCGGTTACACGAAATAGAATGGTTCCAATACAGTACTTACCCACCGTATTCATGTAAATCATTAAAATGGCACTCGGTGCAGGTTGGTGTGGAAAGGAATCATCGCAAGTATTTCTTGCGCAGGTTTTGGCCAGTTTAGTCTGGTCTGGGGCAAAGCTGAGTGACGAACAGATAAAGCCCGCAGTAGGTACTCCTACCGCGGGCTCAACTTAAGTGTCAGTTGTGTTCCGAACCTGATTTACGCCGCATCCTTGTGCAGCACGCTTTCCAGCTTCTCAACGGCGGCGGCCTCTTCAAGGCCATCTGCGACGGCAACTTCCCGTGCCATCCGTTCTACTGCAGCCTCATAGAGCTGACGTTCGGAGTAAGATTGTTCCGGCTGGCCGGGACCACGGTGAAGATCGCGTACCACTTCGGCGATGCAAATTAGATCACCGGAATTGATCTTGGCCTCGTATTCCTGGGCTCGGCGGCTCCACATGGTGCGTTTGATCCGGGCACGCCCGCGCAAAGTGGTGAGCGCGTTCTGGATCACATCTGGTGGGGAAAGACGGCGCATGCCGACGGCCTTGGCTTTCGCTATAGGCACCCGAAGGGTCATTTTGTCTTTCTCAAATGTGATCACATAGAGGGCTAACTTGACGCCGGCCACTTCCCGCTCTTCCAGATCGGTGATCTGCCCCACACCGTGGGCCGGATAGACTACAAATTCCTTGCGCTTGTACTCCGGCTTTACCGGCTTTTTCGGCGCAGGTTTTGGGGCAGGCTTGGCTACAGCAGGGGCTGCTTTCGCCGCCGGTTGAGCTGCCTTCGCAGCAGCCTTTGGGGCTGGTTTTGCCGCAGTTTTGGCTGCTGCCTTAGGTGCTGCTTTTGGAGCTGCAGCCTTTTTGGCCGGAGTCTTCTTCGCTGACGCCTTTTTGACGACAGGCTTTTTAGCCGCAGCTTTCTTGGTCGCAGCCTTTTTTGTGGCTGGCTTGGTGGCAGCTTTTTTCACAGTGACTTTGGCTTTCTTGGCGGTTGTCTTCTTTTCTGCAGATTTCTTGGTGGCTGACTTGGCTTTCGCCTTGGTGGTAGGTTTCTTAGCTGCCATTTTCGCTTTCTCAATCGCGTTAATCGGCGCGCAGGGCCCTTAGCGGCTCATTGCGACCGCACCCAAACGCCATTTATCCAACCCCGTACTCAGGCCCATACTCAGGCCTCTCGACCTCAAGCCCCCTCAAAAAAGAGGGTCCTGATCCCGCTTACCCTTTGACACAACCTGTGTCACGCAAGGGCCTATCGGTTCGATGATCAGGCTGTCGTATCCTCTTGTTCTTTTCCCAAACCTGGGTTTTCCCCAAAATCCGGGCTTTTTTGTACGACTTTCCCGCAAGGCAAAGCCCGCCCCCGAAAAAGGGTGACGGGCGACGCATCCCTCGTGGGTTGCCTAAGTATCCCTAATTTAACACAAAATGGCCGATTTGAAAAGTCCGCCTTTTGCAGTGCAAAAACCGGTGCAAGTAGGGGACTGCCCCCCCTCGATCTGGTGTCCAGGGCCTAGGAGCCTTCGCCAGGCTTTTCGCTAAAGTATTTCTCCAGTTTGCCTGTTTCGCTCTCAAATTTGGCTGAATCTGCCGGAGGCTCACCCTTGAGTGTGATATTGGGCCAGACCTCGGAATATTTCCGGTTCAGCTCCACCCAGGCATCCTGATCGCCCTCGGTATCGGGCTTGATAGCGTCGACGGGGCATTCAGGCTCACACACGCCGCAATCGATACATTCATCAGGGTGGATCACCACCATATTTTCGCCCTCGTAGAAACAATCCACGGGGCACACTTCGATACAATCCATCAGCTTGCATTTGATGCAGGCGTCGACCACGACGTAGGTCATTGGGGGAACTCCTGGGTTCTAGATCTTAGTCGAGGCCGAGACGTTCGGCGACCCGCTTGCGCGCATCCCCCCGGTCCCGGTCAGAAACATAGATGAGGCCCGCAACACGGCGGATCAAGTGATCCTCATAACTATGAATTTTCCCGTCCGCATAAGCGATTTCCCAGAGAAGTTCAATAAGGCCAATGCGCTCATCACCGGTCCAGTTGTCTTTTACCAGTTTGGTGAAGCCGTGAAGATTGACGGAGGCTTCCTGTTTCTCCTCGGCGATGGCCTTCAGGGTCTCGACTTCCTCGTCGTTCATCTCAAAGCGATGCTTGAGGATATCGCTCAGGCGAACCTGCTCTTCCTCGCCATAGGTCTCATCCACCCGGGCGGCTTCCACAAGAAGCGCTGCCGCCGCAAGGCGATGGTCATCCCCGGAGCGGGCCTCGATGCTGGCGGTCTCCGAATTAAACAAGAGGCGAATTCGATTTATCATTCTGTCTCACTACTACTCTGTGGCGGTTGTTCTGAAAGCCTGAAAACAGGGCATATCACGTTTCCTGGTCTCGTGATTGATTTTGTAACTGATCCAGCGCCCGGCGCTCCTTTTTTGTGGGCCGGCCTGCGCCTGCCTCCCGCTGGGCCGGAGAGGAGGCACGCTTCTCCTTTGGCAGCGGGGGAGGGGTCAGGTCCGCATAAAGGGCCTGGGCCTCCGGGGCCGGTCCCCGCCGGGTGGCGCAAGCGGCCACCCGCACGATGCGCAGCTGCCGGGATTGAGGGAATGTCAACTCATCGCCAGCGCGAACCGTGGTTGATGTCTTTGAGACCCTCGAAGTCTCCCCGTTTCGGGTGAGGCGCACTTTTCCTGCGGCCACAACGTTGCCTGCCAAGGTACGGGTTTTGAAAAAGCGCGCGTGCCACAGCCAGCTATCAATGCGCTGGCTCAATGGCACTTCAGTCATCAGACCTGCTCATGATTTCATGTCGTCTTTAAGGGCTGCCAAAACGGCGAATGGCGAATCCGGGTCCATCTTCTTTTCCCGGCGAGGGGGCCGGGATTGATGGTTCTGAGGCTTGCCTTGACCACGCTGGCCTTTTCCCTTTTGAGGACGGCCTTTGTTGTTTTTTCGATTGCCCTGGTGTTTTCCGCCATCACGGCCCTCCGCGCTGCGGTTTTGACCATTGCGACCTTGGCGTGCCTGTTGGGCATTCTTGTCGTGGGGTTTGCGGCGCGGTCCCTCGTGGCGTGGGGCGCTGCGCCAAACCACAAGATCTTCTTCGCCTTCCTTGCGCAGTGTATGGGTCCGATACCCAAGACCCCGCAAGATCCCTTCGAACTCTTCACCGGAACAGCCGACGATGGACATCATTTCCACCGTAGCCTCGAACATGCCCACAGGAATTTTCCTTACTGGAGCATCAGCTGTTTCAGCATCAGCAGGCACGGGCACAGCAGCAGGCTCAACCGGTGCCGAAGCCTCAGTTGCCTCTTCAGGTTTTACCTCAGGTGCGGTCTCTGCCTTGACAGCATCCTCTCTGGCAGCTTTAGGATCAAGTTTCGGGCGGTTCTTTTTAACCTCGACCTCAATCTTGGAGGTGGGCTTGGCCGCTGCCTTGTCGGCCTTTTTCTTTGCCGCATCAGGTGAGCGGGCGTCGCGGATCATACCGCCCAGACGTTCCAGCATATCGATGCGCACGGCCCGCTGGCCACAGACCTTAAAGCCGGCGGCGGAATAAAAGTCGTTCGGCAATTCCTTGTCGCGCATGACCGAACACAGCCCCGGGGCAGGCGGCGTGGGTGCGGAACTCGATGGATGAGCTTCGTTGGAATAACGTTCGTGATGCACGCCCCACAAAATTGCCAAAAGCTCAGCCGGAGAAGGCTTGAGCATGGAGGGGATGAAAAGCGAGAACTCGCCAAAGCGCAGACCAAAGCGGCGCAATTGCGCCCGGTCCGATTGCTCCAGCGCGCGGATCTCCGCAACATGTGCCCGGCGATCCAGGACGCCAAAGTTTTCAACCAGCTGAAAGCCTATACCGCGAGCCAGACCCAGCAGAGGGACAGCACCACCAATAACGGCGGGCGCTGCTGAGACAGCAGGCTTTGCACGTGGGTCGTTGGGTTTCAGTGCGGGTGTTTTCTCCGCCTCCGGAGTATCTGTGCCCTCTTCAGACTTAGGTGCTTCGGTCTTGGGCGCTGCGGGTTTTGGCTCGTCAGATTTTGTTTCTTTCGCCTTGGGCTCTTCGGCCGCAGGGGTAGGCACTTTCGCCGTTGCCGCATTTCGAAGGGCAATCAACGGGGCCAGGATGCGGTCGATATGATCGCCAAGCCAGCGGGTGAGGTGCTTCTCCACTCGCGCTTTATAGGTGATATCCAACAGATCATCTGCAATGACCGTAAGACCTGGCGAAAGCGTATCCGATCCTTTTTCTGCGCGCGCAATGGGGTGGCCCTCCCACCAGATGCGTCCGTGATCAGAAAGACGGAAAGCTGTGTCCGGGGCCTGCAAAAGCGCCTCAGCGCGGGCAGCCATCATGGCACGGACGGCCTTGTCAGCGGCCTGACGCACCATTTTTGCATCCAGCCCCCGCGCGCGCGGATCAGGCACAAAGCGGAAGCCGTCCAGCTTGCCGACGAACTCGCCTTCGATGGTGACTTCACCATCGTTGTTGATCTCGGCGCTCAGGCTTTCATCCTGGTACAGACGTTTCATCAAGACAGATGTGCGGCGGTCAATGAAGCGTTTGGTCAGGGCTTCGTGCAGCGCATCGGAGAGTTTGTCTTCTACTTCACGAGTGCGGTCTTGCCATTGCCGCGCATCATTGAGCCAGCCCGCGCGGTTGGAAACAAAAGTCCAGGTGCGGATATTGGCGATACGGGCGGCCAGCGCATCAATGTCGCCATCAGTGCGATCCAGCCTGCCAATCTGACCTTCCATGAACTCGTCAGGCAGGCGATCTGCGTTTTCATTCAAGGTGCGGAAGATGGAGAGCAGCAGTTGTGCGTGTTCTTCGGGTGAGATGTTGCGGAAATCCGGGATCTGGCAAATCTGCCAAAGGCGCTGGACCGCGTCTGCATTGGCCGCAAGGTCCTTCACGTCACTTTCACCGGAAAGGCGCGAAAGGGTCAGCAAATCAGTTGCCGAACGGGTCCGCATCAAGGTCTTGGTGTCGGGGTTTTGCTCCAGGCTACTGGTCAGTGCTTCGATGGACGCAAAATCCAGCTCGCTATTGCGCCATTGGGCAGCGCGCACAGGATCAAAGCGATGGGTTTCGATCTGCTCAATCAGGTCGGGTTCAAACGCGCCCGCATCCCCTGTGGTGCCGAAGGTGCCGTCCGTGGTGTAGCGCCCAGCGCGACCCGCGATCTGGCCAATCTCGTTAGCGCGAAGAGCGCGCATGTTGCGGCCATCGAATTTTTGACGAGAGGCAAACGCCACATGGTCCACGTCCATATTGAGGCCCATGCCGATGGCGTCTGTTGCCACCAGAAAATCAACTTCGCCACTTTGATAGAGCTCGACCTGAGCATTTCGGGTGCGAGGGCTTAGGGCGCCCATGACAACGGCAGCGCCGCCCCTTTGACGCCGGATCAATTCGGCAATGCTGTAAACTGCATCAGTGGAGAACGCGACAATGGCGGATCGGCGAGGCAGGCGGCTTATCTTTTTGGGACCTGCATATTTCAGTTCCGAAAAGCGCGTGCGGGTGACGAACTCGATATCTCCCAGCAATTGCTTGATCAGCCCGCGCATGGTTTCTGCGCCCAGCAACAAGGTTTCATGAGTGCCGCGCGCATGAAGCATGCGTTCGGTAAAAATGTGGCCGCGAGAAGGGTCCGTGCACAGCTGGATTTCATCCACGGCAAGGAAATCGACTTGTTTGTCGACGGGCATGCTTTCAACGGTGCAGATGAAATAGCAGGCCTCTTCCGGCGCGATCTTTTCTTCGCCGGTCAGAAGGGCAACTTTACTCGCGCCTTTTTCTTCAACAACGCGATCGTAGATTTCCCGCGCCAGCAATCGCAACGGCAGGCCGATGATACCGGTCTCGTGGGCCAGCATGCGCGTAACCGCGTAATGGGTCTTGCCAGTATTTGTCGGGCCAAGAACCGCCGTGACCCGGTCGGTGGGGGCAGGGCGGGTAGATGAGCGGTCGGTCATACGAATTCAGCCTGGATATTAGTCACAAAAGTGCAGTTAAGTCGCAGACTTGCCACTATCAGGGCCTCATTTGCAAGGGGATCAGTAGTCGGAGGCCCCCATATGGTTTATATTCATTTTCCATGTGATCAATTGGGCCCAAGATGGGGCGTGAAACGGGCTCTGTGGGATGATCACAATTGGAGGGGGGAATACGATGCATCCGAACGGATTTCGGCTTTTGGTTCTTGTCAGCTTGCTGGTAACCGCGCTCAATGCGGCAACGGGCTTTACTTTTGATGATATTCAGGTGAACCCGCTTGGGGATGATGGATTTTACGTAACGCGAACGGCCATGGGCCTCGGTGCGATTGTTCTTCTCCACGGGTTCTTGTTCTTTTTCTGGAACCCTTCTCGATTTGTTCTGGGATTTCTTCTGGCTGTATTGGTGGCAGTGGCCTTCCTCGGCATCTGGCCTTTGGCAGAACAGCTCAATCAGCTCAATATCGGTATGACGGTTCTAACTGCTGTTATGGGTGGTGCCCTGACGGCAACGGCATTCTCTGGCGATATCGCTGAGAGGTTTGCGCGGAAGTAGGTGACCCCTCAACTCCGATCAGTTTGACCCCTATGCTGCTTTCCGCTTTATTGCACTGCAATAGAAGCGTGAGGACGGATGCATGGCGGATAAAAGCGGACCAACGACCAACGACTGGATTGAACTGGCGGAGAAAGAGCTCCGTGGGAAGCCGCTCGATGATCTGACCTGGGAAACGCCTGAAGGCATTGCCGTCAAACCACTTTATACCGCCGAAGATCTCGAGGCGCTGGGGTTTGAGCCCACGTTGCCGGGCTTTGCGCCATACACACGCGGCACCAAGGCGACCATGTATGCAGGCCGACCCTGGACCATCCGTCAATACGCAGGCTTTTCCACCGCCGAAGAAAGCAACGCCTTTTATCGCAAAAACCTGGCGGCCGGTCAGATGGGCTTGTCCGTGGCTTTCGATCTGGCCACCCACCGGGGTTATGATTCAGATCATGAGCGCGTTTTGGGGGATGTGGGCAAGGCCGGTGTTGCCATCGACAGTGTGGAAGACGCGAAGATCCTCTTTGATGGCATCCCGTTGGATAAGATGTCTGTCTCCATGACCATGAATGGGGCCGTGATCCCGACGCTGGCGAACTACATCGTGGCGGCGGAAGAACAGGGCGTCTCAAAGGATCAGCTCTCAGGCACGATCCAGAATGACATCCTTAAAGAGTTCATGGTGCGGAACACTTATATCTATCCGCCGGAACCTTCCATGCGCATTGTCTCGGACATAATTGAGTACACCGCACGCGAAATGCCTAAGTACAATTCCATCTCCATTTCCGGCTATCATATGCAGGAAGCAGGCGCGACTCAGGTTCAGGAACTTGCCTTCACCATCGCGGACGGGATCGAATACGTGCGCTCGGCCATCGACAAGGGTCTGGAGGTGGACAAATTCGCACCGCGGCTCTCGTTCTTTTTCGCCATCGGTATGAACTTCTTCATGGAAGTGGCCAAGCTGCGTGCGGCGAGAACCTTGTGGGCCGAGGTTATGGAAGGCTTTGGTGCGAAAGATCCCAAATCGCTGATGTTAAGAACCCACTGTCAGACTTCCGGCGTCTCACTCACCGAGCAAGATGCCTATAACAACGTAGTGCGCACAGCATTTGAGGCCATGGCGGCGGTGCTGGGTGGAACCCAGTCCTTGCACACCAATTCTTTTGACGAAGCGGTTGCCCTGCCCACCGAAACATCAGCCCGCATCGCGCGGAACACACAATTGATCCTCAACCACGAGACCGGGGTCACCAATGTGGTCGATCCTCTTGGCGGCTCTTACTCTGTAGAAGCGTTGACCGCATCGTTGGTCACCGAGGCCAAAAAGATCATCGATGATGTGGAAGCCATGGGCGGCATGACAAAGGCTGTTGAATCTGGTTTTCCAAAACTCCGCATTGAGGAAGCTGCCGCCCGCAGACAGGCACGTGTAGATAGGGGCGAGGAAGTCATCGTCGGCGTGAACAAGTACCAGCCGGACGTGGCCGACAATTTCGAAGTGCGCGAGGTGGACAACACGGCAGTGCGCGATGCTCAGATCGCCCGCCTCACACGGGTCAAGGCGGAGCGCGATCCGCAGGCCGTCGCGGCCACGCTTAAGGCGCTAACTGAAGCAGCAAGTGGCACGTCCAATTGGGATAACAATCTGCTCGCCCGTGCGGTAGACGCTGCCCGCGCCCGCGCCACAGTGGGCGAGATCTCAGATGCCATGGAAGAGGTCTTTGGCCGTCACCGGGCAGAGACCCGCTCAATCTCGGGAGTGTATGGTTCCATGTATGAAGGCGATGAAGAGTTTGCAGGCATCCGCAGTGAAGTCGAAAAGTTCGCCGCTGAGGAAGGCCGTCGCCCGCGCATGATGGTGGTGAAGCTTGGCCAGGATGGCCATGACCGGGGTGCCAAGGTTATCGCCACTGCCTTCGCCGATATCGGCTTTGACGTGGACGTGGGGCCTTTGTTCCAGACACCGGAAGAAGCGGCCAAGGATGCGGTGGACGCGGATGTCCATGTGATTGGTGTCTCGTCTCAGGCTGCGGGGCATAAGACGCTTGTACCAGCCCTCAAAAAAGCACTGGAAGATACCGGGGCAGGGGATGTGCTTATCGTTTGCGGCGGCGTGATCCCGCAACAGGATTATGAGTATCTTACAAATGCAGGGGCCGCGGCGATTTTCGGGCCGGGCACGAATATCCCCAAAGCCGCCTCAGATGTGCTGGATTTGATCCGAGCACAGAGGAAGTAACCTAGTTTTTAGTCACCCCCACCCTTCGCTGCGCTCCGACCTCCCCCGTCAAAGGGGGAGGTGATTGTGAGGGGTCGCTCCCAGCTTCCCTTCCCCCCTTGTCTGGTTTGATTGTGGTTATGTAGTGCGCACGGGCCGTGATTTGGCCCGTGCGCTGGCGGGGACCGTTTCCCCCACGGGTCTTGAAGGACCGACCGCAAGCATGGTCCCGCCTCGCGCTTCTTTGT
>JAJFIL010000026.1 GCA_021774965.1 Alphaproteobacteria bacterium | reverse complement strand
AATTCCCGGAGATTGTGGATTTCTGGCTGCCGCCGGAGGGGTGTTCCTATCGCATCGCCGTCATCTCCATGAAGAAAGCCTATGCGGGCCATGCCAAGCGCATCATGATGGCGGCGTGGTCTTACTTGCGCCAGTTCATGTACACCAAATGGCTGATCATCGTGGATGATGATATCGACGCCCGGGACTGGAAAGACGTCATGTGGGCCATCAGCACACGGATGGACCCAGTGCGCGATGTCACCATGATCGAGAACACCCCCATCGACTACCTCGACTTTGCCTCGCCTGAAAGCGGCCTGGGCGGCAAAATGGGCCTGGACGCCACCAACAAGATCGGCAATGAGACCCATCGTGAATGGGGCGAGCAAATCGCCATGGACGAAGACGTCATCAATACGGTCACGGAAAAATGGTCCAAACTGGGGCTTCCCGGTTCGGGCAAATCGATTTGGAGCAAGAATTAGTATGCTGAGTAACATCGATCTTGTGGTTTGGGATTTTGATGGCGTGTTTAATGCCAACTACGATGAGAACGGATATCTCTGGCAGCGGACCATCGACAATGATCTTGAGATTGATGGTGCCACCTTCCGCCACGCCCTCTTCCGCCCTGAATTTCGCTCCATCATGACCGGCCATGTGGATTTGCGCGATGCGCTGGTCGATATCCTGCCCGAGGCGGGGTATACCCACGGGCCGGACAAGTTCATGGAGTACTGGTTCGATAATGACTACATCCACAACGAGGGCATGGACGAGCTTCTCATCGATGTGCGCGCCACCGGGGTTCCTTGTGTGATCGGCACCAACAATGAACCCCGCCGCGCCGAGGCCATCTTGAACAAATGGGGGTACAGCGGAAAAGTGGATGGGTTTTACACCTCTGGCCACATGCGCGTCGCCAAACCGGATCATGCTTTTTATGAGCACATCATGGAGGCCGAAAAGGTGTCCGACCGATCCCGCGTCTTGTTCATTGATGACCATCCGGAGAATATTGATTCGGCCATTGAGTACGGCTGGCGAACTTATCTGTTCGGGCATCTGAAAAAGAAGGAAGTCGGCCGGGCAGATGACCTGCGCACGGCGCTGGGATTGTAGATTTTGAATTAGACAATTAAGGAGAAACCCCATGGGCATCGTAGTGATCTGCAGTTACAAACCGCATGACGGACAGGACGGGCCGTTTTTGAAATTGCTGGAACAGCATCATGGCGTTTTAAGCGAATGCGGTCTGATTACAGATCGGCCTTTTACGTACCTGCAATCCGATGACCGGGTCTATCTGGAAATTTTTGAATGGGCTTCGGAAGAGGCCTCTCGCGGGGCGCAAGACCATGAAGCGGTGAAAGAGCTTTGGGGGGAGATGGCGCAGGTTTGTGATTTTGTGCCGCTGTCCACATTGGAAGAAGCCAAAACGCCTTTTGCGCATTTCGCCGCCTTCCATTTGGACCAGAACAACTAAGCCGCATCGCCCGGACCATTACCAAAGTGCCGAAGCACACGGCACGCAGCCAGATCTCCGGTGACATTCACCACCGTGCGGGACATATCCAAAATTCGGTCCACCCCCAGAATAAGCACGAGCCCCGTGGCAGGAATGCCAAAGTCCGCAGCGATGGCGGCCAGGATCACGATCCCCACCCCCGGCGTGCCCGGCGCACCGATGGAAGCTGCCACCAGGGTCACAACAATCAGCGTAAGCTCCGGGGTTGAAAGATAGACGCCCGAAAGCTGGGCCAGAAAGATCAAGGCAATAGCCTGATAAAGCGCCGTGCCCGCCATGTTTACCGTCGCCCCCAAAGGCACCACAAGGCTGGCCACCCCTTGGGGCACATTGAGACGCTCGACGGCCGTCTTGATGGAAACCGGCATCACCGCTGCCGAACTGGACGTAGAGAACGCCAACAATTGAGCGGGACCAATTGCCCGCACAAATTTGAACATGCTGATACCGCCAAGCGTTGCGGCCGCCAAATAGAAGAGACAGAGCAAGACAAAAAGCCCCGCCAGCACCGTCGCCACATAGACCCCCATCCCCACCAATGTTGAAATGCCCGTTTGGGCAGTCAATTGCGCGATCAAACCAAAGACCGCATAGGGGGTCAGGAACATGGCCCACTTCACCACGGTCATGGAAACTTCCAGCAGTCCTTCAAAAAGCCTGCGCAAGGGCTCCAGGGTCTCTGTCCGTTTCGTGGTGACAAAGGCAACGCCCACAAATATGGCAAAGATCACCACCGCCAGCATCTCTTGTTCCACGAACGCGGCAAAGATGTTTTGCGGAATAAGCTCGACAATGAGCTCCGGCACTTGCTCGGTAAATTCCTGTAAGGGAACAACGAACTTCTCGTCAGGGTTTGGCCGCAACATGGGGCTGGGCATTTCGCGGAGATGAACATAACGCCCGGGCCGAACATATTGCGCCAGCGTGATCCCCAGGCTAGCGGCTATTGTCGTGGTGGCCACCACAAACAATGTCAGTCGCGTGCCAATTCGCCGTAACTGCCCGCCGGACGCCGCCCCCGCCAACCCAAGAATGATGGAACTCACCACAAGCGGGATTAGCACCATCCGGATCAGCCCCAAAAACATACCGCCAGGAAGGGCCAGCCATTTGCCTACCATCTGCGAGGTATCTCGCGAAACAAGAGCCAGGTCTGGCCCCAGCAGGAAACCCGCAATGGCCCCCGCAATGAGACCGATCAGGACCTGAAGCCACAACAGGCCGCGCATCCACGCTTCCACGCGCTCAAAAAGATCGTGGTAGTGGATGAACCGGCGATGAGGATTAGTGCGTGTCATATGATGCCTTCTAGCCCATCCAGCTCCAATATTGAACTCCAGGTGCCAAGGTCTCTTGGTCCTGTGCTATAGATTCGTTTTGTGGCTAAGAACTTGAGGGTACAATCATGCCAGAAGGAACTTTCACCATGGACGGCTTTATGGCCGTCTCCTCTATTTACATCGGACTGAACGGGCTTCTTATGCTGGTTTTGGCCTATATGGTCACCTCCCAGCGCCGACAGGGCAAAAACATTGGTGATGACGGCTTTGATCATGTCCAGCGCGCCCACGGTAACAACACTGAATATGTGCCCATGGGCCTGTTGTTGATTATCGCCCTTGAGTTCCTGGGCGCATCGTTCCTTCTGCTCCATGGTCTTGGCATCGCGCTGACCGTTGGGCGCGCCCTGCACGGCTATGGCATGAACAAGGCCCCGGGACGCACCTTCGGGCGTTTCTACGGCACGCTCATCACCTGGCTGATGTTCCTGGTGGGCAGTCTCTCGGTTCTGTTCTACGCGCTGACCTAGCTCGAAAAAACGAGGGCCAAAAACGAAGGTTTGTAGTTTCATGCGGGTCCCCTATCTTGGGGGAACCTCGAATCAACCCTTTCCAAGCAAGGAATACTCCCGTGAGCGCAAGTTATGGCCGCGACCAAAAAGACATGGAAGCCATCGTTGGGGGCCTGATTGACAAGGCCACGAAAGCAGGCGCAGAAGCCGCCGACGCCATCGTCGTCGAGGGCCTCTCTGTGGGGGCATCCTTTCGCCTGGGCAAGCTTGAGGACGTGGAACGCTCTGAGGGACAAGACCTCGGGCTCCGCGTATTTATGGGCAAACAGCAAGCCATCGTCTCCTCCAATGATTTCTCGGATCGGGCGCTGGACGAGCTGGTAGAACGTGTGGTGGCCATGGCCAAGATGGCCCCGGAAGACCCTCACTGCGGCCTTGCCCCAAAAGAACGCCTTGCCAAACAATGGCCGGAACTTGATCTGGCGGACAACACGGAACCTTCCTCTGAAGATCTCACCGCACGGGCAGCGGAATGCGAAGCCGCCGCTCTGGAAGTCGAAGGGGTCACCAACTCCAACGGGGCGGGTGCCAGCTGGGGCCGGGGACGCATCGTGCTGGCCACCAGCGACGGTTTTTTAGGCGGCTATGAAAGTTCATCTCATTCTGTCTCCTGCTCTGTTGTTGCAGGGACAGGCCTGGGCATGGAGACCGATTATGATTTTGCGTCGGTGCGCCATCTGGAAGATTTAACCGATGCGGCAACCATTGGCCGGCAAGCAGGGGAACGGACCGTCAAACGTCTCAACGCGCGCCAAATGGAAACCCAATCCGTGCCCGTGGTCTTTGACCCCCGCGTTTCTCGCGGCATTGTGGGGCATCTTGCCGGAGCCATCACCGGTCCTTCCATAGCGCGCGGCACAAGTTTCCTGAAAGATCAGATGGGCAAGGCCGTGTTTGCCGATCACATCCAGATCATCGATGACCCGCACATCAGGCGCGGGCTGGCTTCCAAGCCCTTTGATGGCGAAGGGGTCGCGAACAAAAAACACACCCTTATCAAGGACGGCGTGCTCACCACCTGGATCATGCATTCTGCCAGCGCTCATCAATTGGGGCTGGAGACCACCGGCCATGCTGCGCGCGGCACCGGGGGTCCTCCCGGCGTTTCCACCACCAATCTTTACATGGCGGCAGGCGAGCTGAGCCCGGCCGAGCTGATCAAGGATATCAAGGCCGGTCTTTATGTGGTGGACCTGATCGGCCAGGGCGTGAACGGCGTCACCGGGGATTATTCCCGCGGCGCTTCGGGCTTCTGGATTGAAGACGGCGAGATTTGCTATGCGGTGAATGAGATCACCATTGCGTCAAACCTCAAAGAGATGTTCAAGAACCTCACCCCCGCCAATGATCTTGAGTTCCTGTACGGGACCAACGCGCCAACGCTCCGCATCGAAGGCATGACGGTTGCGGGCGGGTGAACAAGACCCCGCATGAGATCTGCGATATCGCCATAGAGGCAGCCCGTACCGCCGGGGCACTGGCCTTGTCTCACTACAAGACCGATCTCAAATCCTGGGAAAAGCACGACACCACACCTGTATCCGAAGCCGACCTCGAAGTCGACGCCTTGCTGCACAGGCAACTTCTCGGCGCGACCCCGGATTTCGGCTGGCTGTCGGAGGAAACAGCAGACAACGACGCGCGCCTTTCCAAAGACTGGGTATGGATTGTTGACCCCATCGACGGTACACGAGCCTTCCTCAAGGGCCGTCCGGAATGGGTCATCTCCATCGGCGCGGTTTATCAGGGCAAGCCCATGGCCGGTGCGATATTTAATCCGGTTACGGATGAGTTGTTCAGTGCTGTGAAAGGTCGAGGCGCAAAGCTCAATGGCGAACCTATTCAGGTAAGCAAGCGGTTTGAGCTTGAAGGATGCTACATGCTCGGCCATGCAAGCATGTTTGCCCGCCCCGAATGGCCAATGCCCTGGCCGCCCATGGAGATAGATCTGGTCAATGCCATCGCCTATCGCATGGCGCTGGTGGCGTGCGGCAAATTTGATGCAACCCTCTCGCTTTCGTTCAAGAATGAGTGGGATACGGCGGCGGGTTGCCTGATCGTCACCGAGGCCGGCGGTGTGGTATCGGACCATCAAGGCGCGCCGCTAAGCTACAATCAGGCCGACACGAGAGGCCGCAGCCTGATCTGCGCCGGACCGGCTCTGCACGCCTCAATAGAAGACCGGGTGCGCCTCGTGCCTGATGTGCGAATCTCCTCTAATGATGCTTGACGTTGGGGCAGTTCTGGCCCATCACCCGCTCAGAAACCCCAATTCATTTTCTTAGCGATAAAGGCAACCTCATGACCAAGCAATTGCTGCATCTCGTCTTTGGCGGCGATCTGAAAGACCTCTCCGGCAAGGTCGAATTTAAGGACCTGGACAGGCTGGACGTGGTGGGCATCTACCCCAATTACGCCGATGCCTTCAAAGCCTGGCGCAGCGCCGCCCAACGCACCGTGGACAGCGCCCAGACCCGCTATTACATCGTCCACATGCACCGGCTCTTTGACCCTGAGCATGGGCTGGAGATCGATCAGGAAGACTGATCAGAGGCGAGCCCAGAAAGAACCGATATGTCTCTAGCCACAACTGGATCTGGCAAATTTCAAAGTGCGGTCGTCTTTGCAAGTTTTCAGATCGTAACTGCCCTACCGATCCTTCTTGCTATTGCTACATTTCGCTCTACCACGCGCGGCGGACCGTATGACGGGGGTCGGCAACTCCCCCCTGAAATAGAAGCCCTAATGCTAGAGAGGTACGGTCTGGCTGAGCACCAACAGACATTCTGGAATGTTTTTGCCCGGCTTGTTCGGTCCTTGAGCGAGGTGTTTGTAAGTAACCCTTGGCCAACGCTTCTCACCATCAGCTTCAGCTTGGCCGCAATAGGGGCATGGTTGATGTGGCGAAGCAGCATTGACAAACACTTCAAGTGGGCACCCTTGTTGACGTACTTTGCCTTCCTGGCCGTCAGCTTCAGCTGGTACTTCAGCTTTGTCTCATTGATGTTCGTCAGATCGGTATTTATCTGGACCCTGCCAATCTTGGCACTCTCCATCGTGATGTTGGCCCTGTTCTATAGACGCCATATCCATGCAGCGGCCTTCTTATTGCCTGCCATCCTTGTTAGCATTGCTGTCTCAGAGCGAACCTGGGTCCTTCATTCGATGATCCACTATCGCCCTTAACGATTTCAGATTGCCCCCTTTGAGCCCTGGGCCGGAAGCGTGATAGGCTTTGTGCCTCGATTTGCCCTTTGACTGCCTTGTGCCGGAGCCTACCCACACCCCATGGCCGCCTCATTTACCAAATCTGCCTGGTTTCAGGGCCTCGCCGTCTGGGTGGGGGTCGCCTATATCCGCCTGTGCCATGCCACCGGCCGCTGGGAACACGTTAACGAGGAAATGCCTCGGGCATTCTGGGACAGCGGCAAACCTTTCATCGTGGCGTTCTGGCATGGGCGCATCTTGATGATCCGCTACGGCTGGCGCACAGACCAACCCATCAGTATACTGATCTCCCGTCATGGAGACGGAGAACTCATCGCACGTGTCATGGAAAAAATGGGCATCGGGTCGGTGCGCGGCTCCTCTCAGGCCGAGAACAAAAAGCGCAAAGACCGAGGCGGCCTGGCTGCCCTGCGCGCCATGACCGCAGCCCTTAAAGAGAACCAATATATCGGCTTTACCCCCGACGGCCCCAAGGGACCGCGCATGCGCGCCAAGGAGGGCCTTGTCGCCCTGGCCAAGATGTCAGGGGTGCCGATCATCGCCGGCACCTACAGCGTGGCTCCGCGCAAGGTGCTGAAATCATGGGACGGGTTTGTGCTGGCGCGGCCTTTCTCTCGCGGCGTCTTCATCTGGGGCAATCCCATCGAAGTGCCAAGCAACGCGGATGATGAGTTGCTGGAAGAAAAGCGCCTTGAAATCGAACGCGAGATGAACCGCATCACCGATGAGGCCGATGTCATGATGGGCAATACGCCTGTTGCTCCGGCCAAGGCGCGGTTCAAGGCAGCAGCGAAACCAGCGCGAGATGGAGGCGACGATGTCAGCACCCCCGCCTAACCCATCTCTTACCGTCCATCTGACCTTGCCCTTGCGCATATGGCGTGGGCTTACCCATCTGGGTAATCCTCTTCTGGGCGCGCACCTCAGGTCTCGCGTTAAGCGAGGCAAGGAAGAAGAAGCGCGCCTATCTGAGCGGCGCGGTATTACCAACGCCGTCCGGCCCGCAGGTAAACTGCTGTGGATCCATGCGGCAAGCGTTGGCGAATCTCTATCCGTCCTGCCACTGATCAATGCCGTGCTGGCCCAAGATGAAGACTTATCTGTGCTGATCACCACCGGCACCGTGACCTCTGCCAAGCTGCTGGAAGAGCAATTGCCCCCCCGCGCACAGCATCAATATGTGCCGCTGGACCGGGTAAATTCCGTGCGCCGTTTTCTGGATCACTGGAAACCCGATGCGGGCATCTGGGTAGAGTCCGAGCTTTGGCCAACCTTGCTGACGGAAAGCAAATCCCGAGGCATTCCCCTTGGCCTGGTCAATGCCCGTATGTCGAAGAAATCAGCTCGCGGCTGGAAGCGCTTGCCCCGGACGGCTGCACAGATGCTGGGTGCGTTTGATGTGATCCTTGCGCAGGACAATATCACGGCAAGACGTCTGAGCGAGCTGGGGGCGGGCCACCTCTTGGAGCTTGGCAATCTGAAACTTGCCGCTGATCCCCTGCCCGCCGATGAGGGTGAGCTGGCACGCCTGCGCGACGCCATCGGCAATCGGCCTGTCTGGATTGCTGCCAGCACGCACAAGGAAGAAGAGATCATCGCAAGCGCCCATCAGCACCTGGAAAAGCAATTGCCAAATGTGCTGAGCATCATTGTGCCGCGCCAACCCCGACGCTTTGATGTCGTGGAACAGGAACTTGTCGCCGCTGGGCTCAAAGTTGCCCGCCGCAGCCGGGGGGATGCCATCGCCGAAGACACGCAAGTCTATCTGGCCGATACCATGGGTGAGATGGGATTGTTCCTGCGCCTGGGCGCGGTGGCCTTTCTGGGGCGCAGTCTGTTCGATAAAGGCGGCAGTAATCCGCTGGAGCCTGCACGCCTGAACTGCGCCATTGTCCATGGGCCTTATATTGAGAACTTCGATGACCTTTATGAGAAACTGAGGGCCATTCACGGTGCCCGCGCCGTGGAGGATGTCGAAACCCTGGCTCAGGCTGTGGCAGATCTTCTGGCGGATGAGCCCGCCCGCGCGGCCCAGATCACGGCGGCCTTGACACTGGTGGCTGAGGCGCATGAGGTTCTGGCTGAAACATCCAAGGCGGTGATAGGGCTTTTGCCCTCGCACCCAACCTTGAGCTCAACGCCTTAACGGACGAAATAATGCAAGCGCCCAAGTTCTGGTACCCCCACAAACGAGGTGAAGTCACCACCTCTGCCCATCTGTTGGCACCGGCAGCGGCGCTTTATGATTTGGGTGTGAGCGCGCGGCGGAAATTTACAACGGCGCAAAAATCAACAGTGCCCATTATCTGTGTGGGCAATCTCACAGTTGGCGGCACAGGCAAGACGCCCGTGGTGATCGCTCTTGCCGAGATGCTGATTGCCCAAGGTCGCAAACCCTACATTCTCACCCGCGGCTATGGCGGCAAGCTGGCGGGACCTGCACTGGTGGATGTTGACCATCACGATGCCGCCGATGTGGGGGATGAGCCCTTGTTGCTGGCCCGTGCGGCCCCCGTGATTGTGTGCAGCAACAGACCCTTGGGCGCGCGCTTTGCCATCAGCCAGGGCGCTGACATTATCCTGATGGATGACGGCTTTCAGAACCCCACGGTACACAAGGGTTTTTCAATTGTGGTGGTGGATGGCCATCGCATGATTGGAAATGGCAAGGTCTTCCCGGCTGGGCCCTTGCGCGAGAACGCGAGAGCAGGCCTGGCCCGCGCGGATGCGATGTTGATCATGGGTGCGGGATCTTCGACGCCTCTTCCGCCCATTTTGGCGGAATACAGCGGGCAAATTCTTTATGCCGACCTTGTGCCTCAGGTTGAAGACGGTGCCCTGAAGGATCGCAAGATCATGGCTTTTGCAGGCATAGGCGCCCCGTCCAAATTCTTCCGCACGGTGCGAAAACTGGGTGCTGAGATTGTGGCTGAAGTTTCCTTCCCCGATCATCATCCCTATACGGACAAAGATGTCGCTCAACTCAAAAAACGAGCTCGGGATCTGGGCGCGGACCTTGTTACCACAGAAAAAGATGCCGTCCGCTTTCCCAAATCCGCCAAGGGAGAGGCTTCGGGATTTACCACAATTCCGGTCAAGGCCACATTCACCACCCCAGCTGCGCTAGAAGAAGTGCTGGAACAAGCCCTGAAGGAAGCCAGCATGTCGGTGGAAACCGTAGAAATCCGCGTCAGTGAGGATAAACGCCAACCCAAGCCGCTGCATTATCTTGAGGCGGCGCTGTTTTATACCATGATCGGGTTCTTCCGCCTGTTGGGCCTGAAATGGGCCTCGAATTTCGGCGGCTTCGTGGCGCGGACCATTGGCCCCCGCATCTCAGGGGCCAACCGTGCGCGGCGCAATCTCGCCCTCGCCATGCCGGAACTTGAGCCCGAAGAGGTGGAAAAGATCATCTATGAGATGTTCGACAATCTGGGCCGCACCACGGCAGAATATGCGCACCTTGCCGAATTTGCCAAAAACGGTCTCAAAGAGCATATCGAACTGGTGGGCTGGGAAATCGTGGACAGAATTCGCGCCGAAGGCGGCGGGGCCATTTTGGTCTCCGGCCACTTTGGCAATTGGGAGCTGATGCCTCTGGCGCTGAAAACCCTTGGCGGCAAGGGGGCCGAGATTTATCGCGCGCCCAACAATCCGTTCATTGATGACTGGCTGATCAAACAGCGCGCCACGCATATTTTCCCGGTACAAATCCCCAAAGGGGCCGAGGGCGGTCGCGCCTTGCTCAAGGTGGTGCGTGCCGGCGAGGACGTGGCCATGTTGGTGGATCAGAAAATGAACGACGGCATTCCAGTTCCTTTCTTTGGACGGGAAGCCATGACGCCGCCGGCCGCCGCAGCCCTTTCCCTGCGCTATAAGGTGCCCATTATTCCAGCGCGCATGGAGCGTATCAAAGGCACCAAGTTCCGCCTGACCATCTCAGAGCCCCCCGCGCTGCCGACCACCGGCGACATGAGCCTGGATACCTATAACCTCTGCGTTTGGCTGAACGAATTCCTCGAGACCGCCATCCGGGAACGCCCGGGCCAATGGCTCTGGCTGCATCAGCGCTGGGGCAAGTTCAAGAACGGCAAGCTGGAAAGTCGCGGCGGCGACAGCGCTGATGATGATGGGGCGGCGGCCTGACGCCCTCAACTCAGAGTCATTCCGGGGCGGCCCTTTGCGCCATAGCGCATTTGGGCTGAACCCGGAATCTCGAGCAGTAAATCAAGTTTCCAGAGATTCCGGGTTCCTTGCACTGCAAGGCCCCGGAATGACTCACCTTTCGAATTTTATGCTTGGGGCGCCGCAGGGCATTAATGTGCTATAGGTGGTGCAAATCCTAGCCACCGAGGAGCCACCATGGCGGACCACAAGATCACCACCGACGCCCAGCTGGACGAGCTTTACGGCAAGCCCATGCCCATGGCACTGACCAAAGAGCTCACCTACATCTCGAATCACTATCGCGCCTTTGTCGATGCGGCCCCCTTTGTGGTGGTGGCGACCATCGGCAAAGAGGGAATGGACTGTTCCCCACGCGGAGACCCCGCAGGTTTTGTGCGCGTGATAGATGAGCGCACAGTGATGATCCCCGACCGACGCGGCAACGGGCGCATTGATACATTGCGAAACATTGTGGCGGACGGGCGCATCTCGCTGCTCTTCCTGATTCCGGGCATAGGAGAGACCCTGCGTATCAACGGCCGGGCGGAACTCACCAATGATCCGGAGATTTGCGAGAGCTTTACCATGCAGGGCAAAGCGCCAAAATCGGTGATCGTCGTGCACACCGAAGCGGTATACTTTCAATGTCCCAAGGCACTGGTGCGCTCAAAACTGTGGGATGGGTCAACGCAAATCGAACGAAGCGAGCTGCCCAGCACCGGGGAAATCATCCAGGCGCTTCAGGAAGATTTTGACGGGGCCGCCTATGACAAAGCCTACCCGCAACGGATCAAGGATACGATTTATTGAGGGTTAGTCCTTCAAAAAGGCCACAAATCGACGACCCAGATCAGTCATATGACCTTCAAGGTTTTCCGCACCGTGGCCGGTCATCATAGCCTGAGCACCACCCATTTTCGTAAGCCGTAAATCATCAAGCTGTTCTAGAAGGTCACGCATCCGACCTTTAGTGAATTTTGGCAACCGCTTTCTTAGAGTCTGCATTATCGAGCCCGTACTTCCAGGGTTCGGATCTGGTGATTCCAGAATCGCACCGATAACCTTGATATGGTCCGTCTGCAAATCTTCGATGATCTTAAGGAAGCGTAGTTTCTCTTCGTAGGTCTCGTCCGCAATCTTTGTCGCACCCGCCAAAAACTTCGCAAACGTCGCGCGCTTTGTTTCACTTAGTTCTAAGTCAATTTGCTGTAGCGACTTTTCGAGCAGAACCTCAAACTCCTCTGTCTTTACATAGTCAACAGAAATCGTTTTAGCCAATGTTGAAATTTCAGAGTTCAATATTTGAAGATAGTCTTGGACCCTAGCAAATTTCCTCTCATTGGAAATTCTAGATAGATGATTGCTTACAGCACCGCCTAGCGTCGGCACAAAGCTCGCCAAGAATGATGTGTCATCCCAAATTTCCAACCCATATGAAAGATCCGGAATCCGATTTTCACGTTCATCTGTCATAATGCCGCTTCCCGAGTAACATAGCGCCCGACAACACCACAACCCTGGGGTGCAGTCAATCACCTCACCCCTCTCCCACCTGTCTCAGCGTCTCCGCCCCCATGACGGCCAACTTCTCCATAAGGTTTTTCTTCGGCAAGTAGACCGATTTACCACCAATTTTTTTCTTCCGGTAAAGCCCCGCGCCGACCAACGCCTCCAGGTCGTTTCTCGCGGTATGATAAGAAACCGAATGCATCCTTTGGTATTGTTCCAGACCAACGCGTGCCGGCCGATCTCTGACTGCATCATTCAGCAAAAAAGCCTGGCGATGGTTGAATCGGCTATCGCGGAGTGTGGCGGAGTAGTCGGAGAGTTGCTTGGTTCGGCGGTCGATGTATACATGCAACTCTTCGAGAGCTTTCATGAGAACGTTTACTTGATGAATAATAAAATAAGCAAGGTCTCCGCCATCGCTCTCCGTTTCAAGATAAGCCCGCCCATATTTGACCGGTGCTTCCATGATGGTTTTTGAAATGGATACATACTCTAGAAGCCAGTGCCCGGTTTTAATTGCGTACCAATAGAACAAGGCTCTGGCAGTTCTGCCGTTGCCATCAACGAATGGATGATCATAGCCGATCATGAAATGCAGGATAATTGCCTTTACGATTGGATGAATGAATACACCTTCTTGGTCTTTTCCATTTGCATAGTCACACAGGTTTTGAAGTCTGCTTTCCAGCTCCTCTGCCGCTGGTGGTTTGTGCAGAATTTCGCCTGTGGGATCGTCCACGACATTTATGTTTCTGTCAGAGGTTCTTAAGACCCCTTCCATATCGGGATCATCCAACGTGCCCTTTGATACGATTCTGTGTATTTCAAGAATAAGATCGGAGGTAAGGTCTTCATCCACATGTTCGCGAACAAACCGCATGGCAAGGTAGTTGTTGAGAACCATGCGTTCATCGCGGCTGCGTGGCCTGCGGTTTTCATCAATTAGTTTTCTTGCGATGTCACGGGTTGTTGCGGCACCTTCCAGAACAGAGCTGGAAAAAGGCTCCTCTATCAGTGATCGGATGAGATAGCGTTCCTTGTCCTCCATTCCAACCGAACGACCGCTTGATGTGATCGTGCCTGCCGCCTGCCGGTCGAATTGGTGCAACGATGACCGCATCAGATCCGGTTCGGCAAACCAGAACTCCTGTCCATTTTTTTGTTTCAGTGGGACGGCCTTACGAGATTGAAGCCGCGCATATTTTACTCCGCACCAGAACTGCTCTGGACTTAGCCGACCGGGGATAGGTTTCCATCTTTTGAGTTTTTCCCAATGCAAGTATTTCCCGTTCGGCTCATTCAAACCAACCTCGAATATTTCCTGCAATACGTCATTGCTAGAGTCGATGAGTACTTGAACATGGTTTGGCGGGTTCGGCAGTGGTTTCACTTTTATAACCTATAAAGAACTATTCTAGATATCGTTATTTTCACTATATATTCCGATAGTTATGGGTTTATAGTATTTCAAAAGGTAAGGGTAGTTAATTTTTATAACTTATAAGAGACTGTTTAAGTAAACGGATATATATGTTATTTATCAATAAGTTATGACCTTACAATTCGCAACACTACTTTTCACCCCTCCAGCACCTGCTGAAGGGTGAATTTGCCCATGGCGGCGAGCTGTGGGGTGTTGGCGAGGCCGGAGTCCAGGAGCATGGTGCCCATGAGTACGGCCCAGCCTTTGGCGCGGGCCCACGTTGCCTCTGAAATCTCGCCATAGGCGATGTGCGCGGCATCTCGGGCGGCGGCATTGGGCAGGAGCATCCACAGGCTGGAAAGATCGCACGCGGGGTCGCCGGCGCACATATCGCCCCAGTCGATGACGCCGGTGATGCGGCCCTCATGCGCCAACACATTACGGGCGTGGAGGTCTCCATGAAGCCAGCAAGGGGCGGCATCCAAGGGGGCGGCCAGCGCGTCTTGCCAAAGGGTTTTGATGCGCGGCGTGATGGCTTTGGTGTTTTTCTCCAGCCGTGCCATGCGGGGGCCCACCGCTTCAATGCGCCCCGAAAGAGCCACGCCGCGCACTTCGCTTAATGGCGCATCTGCAGGAGCAGACACGTGAAGCGTTCGGAGAAACCCTCCCAGCACTTTGCCCTGGTCAGCATCCAGTGGGCTTAGATCTACGGAGCGACCCTCCAGCCAGGGCAGAATGCTCCAGCGCCAGGGATAATCCGAGGTCGGCTTGCCAAGACGCAAAGGTGTGGGCACCGGTAGCGGTAATCGCTGCGCCAGTTTGGGCAGCCAGTCTTGCTCGTTAGCGATCAAAGTATCCGCAATGGTTCGGCGCGGCACGCGAACGGCCAAGTCATCGCCCAGACGATAGGTGACATTGTCCCAGCCGCTATCGACAAAACGTAGCGGCAATTGCGCTAAATCTGTGTGCTGATCTTCGAGAAGGTGACGGACCAGGGCTTCATCAACATGAAACTCGGCATCCGGCGTGCCGTGTTTTCCTGCCGGAGGTGCATCGGTCATGAGGCGAGCTACTCGCCTCCTTGGCCGGTCTCACTGTCGCTGGCGTCTGGATCAGGCATTGGCCCCACCAGATTGGCCGGGTCCACCCGTTCCCCCATCACATACATGCGCCAGTCCAGATGCGGGCCGGTAGCACGGCCACCTGCGCCCACCAGGGCTATGGTGTCGCCTTGGGAAACCTCTTGGCCCACTTCCACCAGCACTTCGGAGAGATGCATGAAGACATCAATCATGCCGTGGCCATGGTCGAGGAAAATTAAGCCCCCTTCGAAATACATGTCTGGCGCAGCAAGAGTGATAACTCCATCCGCTGGAGCCAAGACAGGCGTTCCCGTGGGCGCTGCCACATCAATACCCATATGAGGGCTGCGCGGCTCGCCATTATAGAAACGCTGCGAGCCATAGGTGCCGGAGATTGGCCCGGTCACAGGCCAGATGAAATCTTGTGCAAATCCGATCCGTGTGCTGATAGGTTGGCGCGCTTCCCATTTTACCGCGCGTTCCGCCGCGATGCGGGCAAGCCTTTCTTCTGGAGGCGTTACATATTCTTGAGGCAGCCCTTCAACGCGCTGGATGACATATTCGCGGGGCGACACATCAAAGCTGCGCACTTCACTGCGCCCATCGGGCAAAACAATGGTGATGCTGTCGCTGGCATCATGATTGCGCCCCAGGCCGAAGACGAACTGGCCATCTTCAGTAATGGGTAAAACATGTTCGCCAAAGCGCACTTCCGCGCCCGGTTCTGTTTGGCCAACAATGATACCGCCTTGAGTGAAGTTACCGTCAAGGCTCAGAGGCACTTCATGCTCATGGGCCAACGCAGGGCCAAGCAATGCGCAAAACACCAACGCTGCGAACAATCCTCGAAACATCACGCCACTCCCTTTACTGACCAAGCTTTACTGACCTGGCTTTACTGGCTTGCCCTAACGGCTAGATTTAGTCTCGAGCTTGCCTGCTTTCCAGTCCTGATAGCGCTGGGTCGCAATCTCGGAGCTGGCATAGGGCTCTTGCAGCTCCGCACTCCAATAGCGCAATGCCGCTATCGATACTTTCTTGCCCGTGACGGCACAGATCACGAACCCGCCCGGCTTCACCACGTGGTATTCGCCCGGGAAATATTGCAGGACAGCCTCGACATTGGACTGGGGAGGTTTGCTGTTCATTTTTGCCTCATAGGTTCAATTTTGATGAGCATAGCCCGGCTAGTCATCCTCGAAAAGTGATGCTTGCTTGATACCGGGTTTTGCCTTGGTTTTCGTTGGTTTTGCAGGGTTTTTGGTGGGTGCAGTCGGTTTTGCAGAGCCCCCTTCTACCCGCGCGGCAACCTCTCCGTCGCTGAATTCTATGGCCAGCCCGTCGCCGCCGCTGAGCACCTCAGCGCTGCGCACCACCTTGCCAGCCTCATTGCGCACCAGCGCAAAGCCCCGGGCCAGCGTGCCCTGATGGCTATAGCTCTCCAGCAACTTAGCCGCCGAGCCAAGCGCTCGGGTGCGATCTTCCAATCCGCGTGCAGCGGCCACGGCCATGCGACCAGAGATTTCCTCCAGGCGAATTTGCGAGCGGCTGAGTTCCTGTGCGTGGTCGCCTAACAAGCGTTGCCAGCCTGCCGCCAAGCGTGCGCTTAAACTTTGCAGCGCCTCTTGTGCTCTACCCGCAGGCACCCGCAAGAGACCCGGCCCCATGCGGGCGGCAAATTCTCTGAACCGCGCCTGATGATCCGCAAGGCCGATGCGCAAAGCTCCGGCCAGGCGCTCAGACGCCAGATCCAATCCCTGTTGCGCAGAGCCCAATAATGTATCGGCCCGGGGCAGTGCCCGGGCGAGCCCGACAAGTTCCTGACGGCGTCCCTCAGAAAGCCGTTCCATGCCGCCGATGAGACGCCCGCTCAAGGACATTACATCGGCCAGAAGTTCGGCTCGCACCGGTACGGCAAATTCGGCGGCCCCCGTGGGCGTTGGCGCACGCACGTCGGAGACATAGTCAATCAGTGTGGTGTCCGTCTCGTGCCCCACGGCAGAGATCAATGGGATATCGCTTGCCGCCGCGGCTCGCACCACGATCTCTTCATTGAAGGCCCAGAGGTCTTCCACCGACCCGCCTCCACGGGCGATGATGAGAACGTCCGGACGCGGAATATCTCCATCCTCCGGCAGCGCATTGAACCCTTCGATGGCCGCCGCGATTTGTCCCTTGGCCGCATCCCCCTGCACCGCCACGGGCCAGAGCAAGACATGCCGAGGAAAACGGTCCTCCAGACGATGAAGAATATCGCGGATCACTGCACCACTGGGCGAGGTCACAACACCGATCACTTCCGGCAGGTGCGGCAGCGGCTTTTTGCGCTCTGCCGCAAACAACCCTTCTGCGGCCAGCATCTTCTTGCGCTTTTCCAGCTGCGCCATGAGCGCGCCTTCGCCAGCGACTTCCAGTTGCTCGATCACCAATTGGTATTTTGATTGACCCGGATAGGTAGTCAGGCGTCCGGTGGCGATGACTTCCAGGCCTTCTTCAGGCTCCACCCGCAATTTCCGCACCGAGCCCTTCCAGATCACCGAACCCAGCACCGCCCGTTCATCCTTGAGGTCTAAATAGATATGCCCCGAGCGAGGCCGGGAAACCCGCCCCAGCTCGCCGCGCACCCGCACGAACGGAAAGGTCGTCTCCACCGTGCGTTTAACCGCCTGGCTGAGCTCTGAGACCGAAAATTCCGGCAGATTTCCTTGAGTATCGTCGTCTTGGTGCGTCATGAATCTTACGGTATCGAATCGTTCCACGGGGTGCTAAAGAAGGCCCGCAGCCTGCCACAGGGACCATCAGATTCAAACATTGGAATTCAATACATGAATATCCTCATCATCGGATCAGGGGGGCGCGAACACGCCCTCGCCTGGAAAATTGCCCAAAGCCCCCAATGCGATCGCCTGATCTGCGCGCCCGGCAACGCGGGCATGGCCCAGGTGGCCGATTGCTTCCCACTGGATGCGAGCGATCATGACGCCGTGGTGGCAATGGTGAGGGCCGAAGCTGTGGATTTTGTCGTTGTGGGCCCGGAACAGCCTCTCGTGGAGGGTCTTGTGGACCGGCTAGACGCCGAAGGCATTCTGGCCTTTGGGCCTTCGCAAAAAGCAGCCCAACTGGAAGGCTCCAAGGGTTTTACCAAGGCGCTTTGCGACAAGTGTGACATTCCAACCGCTGCCTATGGCCGATTTACAGGCCCGGATGCGGCAAAGAAATACCTCCGCACACAGAGCACCCCCATTGTTATCAAAGCCGACGGCCTTGCCGCAGGCAAAGGCGTCATCATCGCCATGAACCCGGATGAGGCAGAGGCCGCCATAGACGAAATGTTCGACGGGCGCTTCGGTGATGCAGGCCAGGAGGTGGTGATTGAGGAATTCATGGAAGGCGAAGAGGCCAGTTTCTTCGCCCTCACTGACGGCAAGGCCATCCTGCCGCTGGTCACCTCGCAAGATCATAAGCGTGTCGGCGAAGGCGATGTAGGTCCTAATACAGGCGGCATGGGGGCCTACTCCCCCGCTCCGGTCATGTCTGATGCACTGATCGCGGCGACCATGGAGCGGATCATCGAGCCCACCGTGCGCGGCATGGCGGACCAAGGCACCCCCTTCAAAGGCGTGCTTTACGCCGGGCTGATGATCACGGACGAAGGCCCCAAGCTGATTGAATACAACGCCCGCTTTGGCGATCCGGAAACCCAGGTGCTGATGCCTCGAATGAAAAGCGACCTTCTGCCCATATTGGTGGATATCGCACGCGGAGATCTCACCACCACCTCGCTGGAGTGGTCCGACGATGTGGCACTGACGGTGGTCATGGCGGCAAATGGTTATCCCAGCTCCTATGACAAAGGGACCGTTATCGAAGCCATCAAAGCCGCTGAAGCCACGGGCGCAGTGGTCTTTCATGCGGGCACCAAGATGGATGGTGAAAATCTCACCGCCGTGGGCGGCAGGGTGCTGAATGTGACCGCTTTAGGTGGTTCCGTTACGGAAGCTCAAAGGCGAGCTTACACAGCTGTGGACGCCATTAATTGGCCTGGTGGCTTCTGCCGACGAGATATCGGCTGGCGCGCCCTTGAACGTGAGGCCAAGAGTTCCGTAGACTAATCCAAACACCTCAAGCCAAGCCTTCAGGCCAAACCTTAAAGGTACGCAGCTATGACCGAACCCACACGGCAGGAACAGTTCTCCGGCACCAAAGATGTTGCCGAGACCCATAGGTTTGATGAGGCCCGCCTGGCTGAATATATGGAAGCCCATGTGGAGGGCTATGAAGGTCCCTTGGAAGTGCGCCAGTTCAAGGGCGGACAATCCAATCCCACCTATCAGTTGATTACGCCAAACAAGCGCTACGTGCTGCGCCGCAAGCCTCCAGGCAAGCTGCTGAAGTCAGCTCACATGGTGGACCGGGAATACAAGGTCATCACCGCGCTTCATGGGGCAGGCTTCCCGGCCCCCAAAACCTATTGCCTGTGTGAGGACGAAAGCATCACCGGCACCATTTTCTACATTATGGATATGGTGGAGGGGCGCATCTATTGGGAAGGTGCAATGCCCGAGGTGGAGCGAACCGAGCGTGGTCAGATCTTTGATGCCATGAATGACACCCTCGCTCGCCTTCATAATATTGATTACAAGGTCATCGGCCTTGAGGATTATGGCAGGCCCGGGAATTATTTCGCGCGGCAAATCTCGCGCTGGACCAAACAATATCAGCTGTCAGAAACCTCTGATATTCCGTCCATGAATAAACTTATCGACTGGCTGCCCAACAATATCCCCCATGACGAGGCTACCTCCATCGTTCATGGGGATTACCGTTTGGACAATATGGTCCTCCATCCCACCGAACCAAAGGTGATTGCGGTTCTGGACTGGGAGCTTTCTACAATTGGGCATCCTTTGGGTGATTTCACCTATCATTTGATGCAATGGCGCATGCCCATTCAGGGCACATCTGGTGGCACATTGGTAGGCGCCGACCTTGAGGCTTTGGGCATTCCGACCGAGGAAGAGTACATAAAGGCCTATTGCCGCCGCACGGGCCGCGATGGCATTGAAAACATTGACTATTACTTTGCCTACAACTTCTTCCGCCTTGCTGGCATTTTGCAGGGGATTGTGGGCCGAGTGCGCGATGGCACCGCCTCCAATGAGCACGCCGCTGCCATGGCAGATCTCGTTGGCCCGCTTGGAGATGCGGCCTGGGGCTTTGCCGAGCGCGCAGGCGCGAGTTAAGGCAAACAGACACTTCTCAGCCCTTTAATCACGGTAACACTTTGTTAGTGCTAACGAATTTTTACGATCATTCCGTAAACTGATCGCTTTTCTGTCAAGCTCCCCTTAAGGCAACAATGTGAGACTACTCGCGGTTGAGGGTCTTTTTGAACAAGGGGAGCGCAAAGTATGAGCGAAGGCACGCCTATGCCTGACAGCGCTCCGTCGCAAGACAAGAAGATTCAATCTGAGCTATTTACCAATGGCGAAGTTGAAAGAATCCTCCTGGCAAAACAGGAAGACATCACACTCCTGTGCGACCCCCTTACAACGATCCTCTATTGCTCGCCTTCATCAAAAGCGGTCCTTGGGTACGATCAGGATGAAGTCGTAGGCAAGTCTTTCGCCGACTTCGTCCATCCTGAAGATCTCCCCTCGCTCGTAGATGACTGGGTACAGTTTCAAAGCGGACACAATACTGACCCAATAAATTTCCGCACACGAAATAAAAAAGGTGCCTGGATCTGGTCTGAGGCTCGCGCTTCACTCATTGAGGACGACCGTTTTCCCGGATGCAGTTGCATCAATATTCACGAAGTCGGCCATCAGTACCGTTTGCGGCAGCGGGTCGCCGCCGCCGAGCAAATGGCCAAGATTGGTACCTGGCGCTGGATCATTGAAGATGGCGACCCCACTTGGTCGGAGAGCCACTATGCGATGCTGGGCTACGAGCCAGGGGATGGCCATGTAGACCTTGAATGGGCCTTGCAACTCTACCACCCCGATGATCGGGAGCGGGTTGGTAAATTGGTCGTCGAATGTTTGGTGGACCCCAGTCCCTACACTACAATCGCCCGCATGAGAGATGTGAATGGCGACTATCGTTCCATTGTCCAGCACTGCTTCACCGAAACAGACACAAATGGCAAAGTGGTTGCCATGGTCGGCATCTGCCAAGACATCACAGGGCAAACCCAGGCCGAAGAAGCTTTGCGTAAAAGCGAAAACAACTATCGCCTCTTGGCAGAAACGTCCACAGACGTGATTGTGAAATACGACCGCGACGGCCTTTGCACATTCATCTCTCCTGCCGGCGAGAGCATTCTGGGCTATACACAGGAAGAATCCATAGGTGCACCAATGCTTGCGTGCATTTATAAACCGGACCGGAAAATTATTACTGACGCATTGGAAGCGGCGCGGCGTGGCAGAACCTCCGACCGCATCACCTATCGCACCCACAAAAAGGGCGGCGAGTTACTTTGGATGGAAACCAGCGTTCGGACATTGCTGGATGAGCGCGGAGAAATCTTGGAAACCGTTGCCTTCTCCAGAGACATCACTGAACGGCACAATGTTCAGGAAGAGCTTCTGGCGGCCCGCAAAAAAGCTGAAGCTGCCAATCGGACAAAATCCCGCTTCCTGGCTAATATGAGCCACGAGTTGCGAACACCGCTGAATGCGATCATCGGGTTTTCCGATATCATGTGCGAGAGTATGTTCGGACCCTTGGGGGCCCCTCAATATGATGAATACTCAAAACTCATCCGCGAGAGCGGGCAGTTCCTGCTGACCCTTATCAACGATATTCTGGACATGTCGAAGATTGAGGCCGGCAAGTATGAACTGTACCTTGAGGAGATCGATCTTGAGGACCTCCTTGAAGGTTGCATCAGGTTCGTAGAGCCTCACGCTGCGAAGAATGACATCGAAATCAATTATGAGATTGATGAGACCCTCTCGCCTCTTTATGCGGACGAGCGGACCATCAAACAAGTGTTCCTCAACCTTCTTTCGAACTCGATCAAGTTCTCCCCCAACAAGGGCGAGATTTCAATTTCCATAGGGCAAACAGATACCCATGTGGAAATTCGGGTGCAAGACACGGGCTGCGGCATCCCTGAAGCAGACATCTCACGCCTGGCTCAACCTTTTGAGCAGGTCAATGCCGAAGCCTCCGCGGCCCAGACCGGAACCGGTTTAGGCTTGGCGTTGGTGAAATCCTTCGTAACCTTGCACGGCGGAGCAATGAATATTCAAAGTGAGCAAGGCGAGGGAACCTGCGTGACCTTCACTCTGCCGTTCAACCCCCTTGCGGTGTCGGATGAGGCGGATCTTCAGGCGATATTTCGTATTTAATCGGCAGGGTCTTCAGCCCACTGACGAAATAGGATTCAACGCGTGTCGTTGGACCGGCAAGCTCCACATGAGTAAGACGCGGCAATAGCTTGCGATAGAGAGCTGCCATTTCCATGCGGGCCAGATGCATGCCCAGACATAAATGCGCGCCAAACCCAAAAGCAATCTGAGGGTTAGGGTCGCGATCCACCTTGAACTTAAATGGATCCTCGAACACTTCCTCATCTCGATTGGCGCTGGGATAATGCAGCATCACGGATTGACCCTTTTTGATGGTCTTGCCGCGCAACTCATAATCTTGTGTTGCCGTCCGCATGAAATGCTTTACCGGGGTCACCCAGCGGATCATCTCATTGACCGCCAGGGGCATCAGTTCAGGATTGGCTTTCAGCTTGGCCATCTCTTCGGGGTGTTCCATCAGCGCCAACAGGCCGCCTGCGGTGGAGGAGCTGGTGGTGTCATGCCCGGCGGTTGCCACCAGGATATAAAAGGACAAAGCCTCAAAATCCGGAATGGGCTCACCATCGATCTTTGCGTTGGCAATAATGCTCGCCATGTCGTCGCGAGGGTTTTTGCGCCGGTCCTCTGAAAGAGCCGTGAAATAAGCGTGGAAGTCAGCAATCGTCTCAAAGATGGCTTCCTGATCTTCGCCGCGTTGCATCTCACTGTCACCGGCACCAAAAAGCTCCTGCGTCAGTTTCAACATGCGGGCTTCGTCTTCTTCGGGCACACCGAGAATCATCATCACCACATGCAGC
>JAJFIL010000250.1 GCA_021774965.1 Alphaproteobacteria bacterium | reverse complement strand
CCGCTGAGCCCCACAACCATCCCCCAGTGCCGCGCGATCATGAGCCCGTTTGGGTCGGTCGGGGCGGAGCCGTAGGTCCGCTCCATCATCTTTGCCGGCGCCAGGGCCTGAAGAAACATGGACGCGGTTAGCGCGCCGGTGATGTGCAGAATAAGAGTGAAATTCTCGACGATGATGTTCATGGCAGCGGCCCCCACGTTGGTGCGAATCAGGGGGCCAGCTTACAGGAGTTGGCTCAAGCGGGGATTGGATTATGAGGAATCTCTACGGCTACCAGAATCTCTTGTTGGCAAATGCGTGGCCTGAGCCTGACTTCAAATATTTCTCAAAAGCATGAGCCTTATTGCCATCCTCAAAGGCCACATAAGTCACAAGCTGCCAAGGCAGGTATTTAGACGTGTGGGGTGATTTTCCCTTGTTGTGTTCGTCTAAGCGCCGCTCCAAGTCAGTGGTAATGCCAACATAGCGCTGCTTTAGATCAGCCTCACTTCCAACAAGATAGACGTAGTACAAGGATTTAGCCCTTCTTCGCTGAAGCTACGAAGGGCATCCTGCTTCGCAATCGCGAAGATTTCAAGCAATACAACTTTTGGCAAATAAGGGGACTTGTCCTGCAAAGCTCCGAAGGAGCGAAGCAGGATGGTGCCCAGAAGAGGACTCGAACCTCCACGTCCTTTCGAACACTAGCACCTGAAGCTAGCGCGTCTACCAGTTCCGCCACCTGGGCACAGGATTGGGAGGCGTGAGATAGCGTTCCTGAGCGCATTTTGTCAACGGCAATCTCAGGCTGGGCGAGCTGGGGAAAAGCCCTACGCCCCTCCCCGCACTTATCCACAGGATTCGGCAGAACTCCGCGACTCAGATTACACATGGTGGCTGATTAAGGTAGGATAAGGCCGCGCCCATTCGCGGCGTACCCGCGGCATACCGCGGCGTTAAGTGGCGTCTCACGCAAATTGCGTCTCCTCGCGGCAGAAAATCAAGATAAAACAAGGGCTGGATCATGGAACAAAAACCATTGATATGCGTCTTCGGCGGGTCGGGCTTTATCGGGCGGCACATTGTGGCCTCCCTGGCAAAGACGGGCGCGCGTATTCGTGTGGCGGTCCGCAATCCCAATGAGGCCATGTTCCTTCAGCCTGCCGGCGGCGTGGGGCAAATCCAATTGTTCCAGGCCAACGTGCGCGACGAGACAAGCGTCGCTGCCGCGGTGCAGGGCGCGGATATCGTCATCAATCTGACCGGGCTTTTGTCTCAAGCGGGCGCGCAAAGCTTCCGCAGCATTCAGATCGAGGGGGCGACACGCGTGGCCAAGGCCGCCGCCGAAGCGGGCGCCTCTCGTCTCATCCATATGTCGGCAATAGGGGCGGATCGCGAGGCCTCATCCAGCTATGCAAGCTCCAAAGGAGAAGGCGAGAAGCTGGTGAGAGAAGCCTTCCCCCTGGCCACCATCCTGCGGCCTTCATTGGTCTTTGGACCGGAAGACAATTTCTTTAATCGCTTTGCCTGGATGGCGTCTCTTTCGCCGCTGGTCCTGCCTGCCTTGCCGTTGATAGGCGGGGGGAAAACCAAGTTCCAGCCAGTCTATGTGGGGGACGTGGCCGAAGCGGTGGTGCGCATTCTCGATAACCCCCATTGGCGGGGCAAGGTCTTTGAGCTTGGCGGTCCGGAGGTCTTTACCTTCAAGCAATTGTTGGAGCTGATTTGCGAGCACACTCACCGCCGCCGTCTGATGGTGCCGATCCCGTTCTTCATGGCCTCCATGCAGGGCATGTTCTTGCAGATGCTGCCCAAGCCACTTTTGACCGTGGATCAGGTGCGCCTGCTTCATCATGACAATGTGCTGTCCGGGAGTGACGGGGTTTGCAGTCTGGAGGATCTGGGCATCACGCCTACGGCAACTGATGTCATCTTGCCTACGTATTTGTGGCTCTATCGCCCGCATGGTCAGTTCGATATGGAAGTTGCCTAAGGTTGGCTCTGGTTTTAGGCGATCTGGTTAGGCGATAAAGTAGACGTAGCTCAAAAGCCCAAGGCCGAGCACGACGCGGTAGATCGTAAACGGCAACAGGCCCATGCGATTGACCAGGGTCATGAAAAACCAGATGGAGCCATAGGCCGTCAGGAACGACAGAACCATGGCGATCAGCGCGCTCTGCTGCAGTATGGTCTCGCCAGAGCGTACAAGTTCAACCCCGGTTAAAATCCCGATAATTCCGATGGTAGGAATGGAAAGCAGCATGGAAAAGCGGGCGGCTTCGACACGCTCATATCCCATGAAGCGGCCCGCGGTAATGGTAATACCGGTGCGGCTGGTGCCGGGGATAAGGGAGAGGACTTGCATCAAGCCAATGAAGATGGCCCCGCGCCGGGTCAGGTCGCCAAGCGTCTTAAAGCGCATGCCGATCCGGTCGGATTCATAAAGCAACAAGCCAAAGATCAAGGTGGTCCAGCCGATCACCTCCATGCTGCGCAAGCTTGCTGCAGTTCCGGTGAGATACAGGGCCGCGCCTGCGAGTACCGTGGGGATAGTGGCAATCACCAGCGTCCAGAAAAGCCGGGTTTCTTCAGATTTTCGCTGGGCAATGGTTTGCCCAAACCCGATAAACAGCCTGCCCACATCCCGGCGGAAATACAGCATAACTGCGAATAGAGAGCCTACGTGCACTGCAACATCGATAAGCGTGCCCTGATCCTCAAGCCCCGTGACCACAGGAAGCAGGATCAAATGCGCCGAGGATGAGATGGGCAAAAACTCGGTCAGACCCTGAATAATGGCCAGTAAAATCAGCTGTTCCAGGGACATTCCCAACTCCGCGTGAGGCTTAGGCGGCGCACTATACACATGGTTCGTGGCGATGCGAGGGCACTCTTTAGGTCAGTACAAGTGACTCAATACTGTGGATAAATCAAGGCCGCTTCCCCGCACTTGCCATTTCTCCCGCGGCATAAGGCCCTATTAGGTCAGTACCCATGCCTTAAAGGAACATAAGTGTTTGACGCAAGGCCTCTCCACCCTGATATTGCGTATCCAACTTCAGAATTAAAGAAAAACTGCCCATGTCTCAAAAGATGCTCCATTTTATCGATCGCCCTCGCGTGCCGCCTGAAACGCGCGAAGTCAACGAACGACGCAAAGATTTCCGTGAAGTTTACCTGGAGTTTACCGAGACCCGGGCCGCGGAACAGGCCAGCCGATGCTCCCAATGCGGTGTGCCGTTCTGTCAGGTTCACTGCCCCCTGGGAAACAATATCCCCGATTGGCTGAAGACCGCCGCCGAGGGCAGGCTGCGCGAAGCCTATGAAATCTCTCAAGCCACCAATGCCATGCCGGAAATCTGTGGCCGCATCTGCCCGCAAGATGTTTTGTGCGAGGGCTCTTGCGTTGTTGAACAATCCGCCCACGGAACAGTCACCATAGGTGCGGTTGAGCGTTATCTGACCGAGACCGCCTGGGAAAATGGCTGGGTAGCCCCGATTAAACCGGGCACATCGCGCGGGGCTTCTGTTGGCATCATCGGCGCCGGGCCTGCTGGCCTTACCGCAGCAGAAGTGTTGCGCACACGGGGCTATGACGTGGTGATCTATGATCGCTATGACCGGGCGGGCGGGCTTTTAACCTACGGCATTCCCAACTTCAAACTGGAAGCCTATGTGGTGGATCGGCGGATCAAGCGTCTGCATGACGCAGATGTGGCTTTGCAACTGAATACAGAGATTGGCAAGGACGTTAGCTTTGCCGAACTGCGCACCCGCCATGAAGCCATTTTAATCGGTACCGGGGTTTATAAATCCTGTGAGCTTTCCATTCCCGGATCTAACCTGCCGGGCGTGCTCAAGGCCCTGGATTACCTAACTGTATCAAATCGCAAGACCTATGGTGATCAGGTGCCCGAATACGACGACGGCACCATGAACGCGAAAGGCAAGCACGTGGTGGTTATCGGCGGGGGCGACACCGCCATGGATTGCGTGCGCACCGCCATCCGGCAAGGTGCAAAAGAAGTAACCTGCCTTTATCGCCGGGACCGAGCCAACATGCCGGGCTCCCAACGTGAGGTTTCCCACGCCGAAGAAGAAGGGGTGAGCTTTGATTGGCTCGCGGGGCCCGTTTCCATCGAGGGCAAAGAAAAGGCCCAGGCGGTGATCGCACATCGCATGCGCCTTGGGGCTGCCCTGCCCGGCCAACGCCAGCGGATTGAGGCCATTCCGGATACGGACTATTCCATTGATGCGGATATGGTGATCATGGCCTTGGGCTTTGACGCTGAAAACTTGCCCATGATGTTCCACGAGCCCTTGCTGGGGCTTAGTCGCGATGGAACAATTGCGGCCGACCCGGCAAATTCCATGACGTCCTTGTCCGGGGTCTTTGCCGCCGGTGACATTGTGCGCGGGGCCTCCCTGGTGGTCTGGGCCATTCGCGACGGACGGGAAGCCGCTCGGCATATTGATACCTACATCACATCCCAATCGAGCTCCCAAGAGGTGGCGTCATGAGTCAGATTTCAGATGAACGCGCCCGCCTTGCCAGAGACGGTCTTTATGACCCATCAAGCGAACATGACAATTGCGGAGTTGGGTTTGTTGCCTCCATTGATGGCACTCCTCGCCGCGCTGTGGTGGAAAAGGCCATTGCAGCCCTGAAAGCAGTGTGGCACCGGGGGGCCGTGGATGCGGACGGCAAGACCGGCGATGGTGCGGGCATCCATCTTCAGGTCAGCCAGGAGTTTTTCCGCGCCCAGATCGCGCGCACCACGCCTGATGTTCAGGACGGGCGCATTGGCATTGGCATGATCTTTCTTCCGCGCACGGATTATGCCGCGCAGGAAACATGCCGCACCATCGTGGAAACCGAACTTTTGAAGTTCGATCTCAACATCTATGGCTGGCGTCAGGTGCCGGTGGATACAAGCGTCATTGGTGAGAAAGCCAACGCCACCCGGCCCGAGATTGAACAGATCATGTTCGAGTGCGGCAAGTCCGGCGACCTTGATGAGATTGAGCGCACGCTCTTTGTGGTGCGCCGACGCATTGAGCGCGAGGTCCTTAAGCGCAACATCACGGATTTCTATGTGGCGTCTTTGTCCAGTCGGTCCCTTGTTTACAAAGGCATGTTCCTGGCTGAACAATTGTCTACCTTCTATCCCGATCTGGCAGACCCGAAGTTCATCTCTGCTTATGCCATTTATCACCAGCGTTATTCCACTAACACCTTCCCCACATGGCGGCTGGCGCAACCGTTTCACACCTTGGCTCATAACGGAGAGATCAATACCCTCAAGGGCAATGTGAACTGGATGCGCAGTCATGAGGCAGCCCTTGCTGTTGACGCGGCCCATGAACATGCCGAAGAGGTGCGCCCGCTTGTGCAGGCTGGCTCATCCGATAGCGCGGCGCTGGATGTCGTGTTCGAGGCCTTGGTGCGCGGCGGCAATCCGGCTCCATTGGCCAAATTGACCCTGATCCCTGAGGCCTGGTCAAAGAAAATGCGCGGCATGCCCGAAGGCCATAGCGCCATGTATGACGTGCTCAACTCCTTTATGGAGCCTTGGGACGGACCAGCTGCCATCGCTGCAACAGACGGGCGCTGGGTCATCGGCGGCATGGATCGCAACGGCCTGCGCCCCATGCGCTATTCACGCACCAAGGATGGCTTGCTGCTGCTGGGCTCTGAAGCGGGCATGGTAACCGCAGAAGAAGAAGACATTGTCGAGAAAGGCCGCGTAGGCCCCGGTGAGTTGATATGTGTTGATCTGGTAGAGGGCAAGATCCTTCATGATCGAGAGATCAAGGATCAGCTTTCCACTTCGCGTCCCTTTGGCGAGTGGGCGGAAAAGATCGTCGAGCTGGACGGCGAAGTACGCCCCGGACCGGAGCCTGCGCCCTTTAGCGGGGATGAGCTGCACCGCCGACAAATCGCAAGCGGTCAAACGTTCGAGGAAATGGAACTTGTGCTTCAGCCTCTGGTGGAAAATGCCAAGGAAGCCATCGGCTCTATGGGTGATGACACGCCTCTTGCCGTGCTGTCCGGCGATTATCGTTTGATGGCGCATTATTTCCGGCAAAACTTCAGTCAGGTCACGAACCCGCCTATTGATGCATTGCGTGAAGAGCGGGTGATGAGCCTTAAGACCCGCTTTGGCAATTTGCGCGCGGTTCTGTTTGGCCAATCGCCACAGAAGAAAGTCTACACACTGGAAAGCCCCATACTGTCCAACGGCATGATGGAGCGTTTGCGCAAGACCCTTGAAGGGCGCATCCATGAGATTGACTGCACCATTGCCGCAGACAGCGGCGATAACCCCCATGCCCTGCGCGATGCCCTGATCCAAATTCGTCAGGAGGCAGAAGACTCTGTTCGCCGCGGCTTTGGTCACTTGATCCTGACGGATGAGAAGATTAGCGAATCCCGCGTCGGTATTCCCATGATCCTGGTAACCGCCGCCGTCCATGCGCATTTGGTGGCAGCGGGGCTCAGGACCTATACCTCCCTTAACATCCGGTCTGCAGAGGCCCTTGATTCACACAGTTGTGCGGTGCTCATCGGCTGTGGGGCGACGACGGTAAACGCGTACCTCACCGAAGCGGCCATCGCAGATCGCCATGCACGCGGCCTGTTCGAAGATCTCGACATTGGCACGTGCATCGAGAACTATATGACCGCCATCGACGCGGGCCTTTTGAAGATCATGTCCAAGATGGGTATCTCCGTGATCTCTTCTTATCGGGGCGGATTTAATTTCGAAGCCGTGGGTCTTTCTCGCGCGCTCGTGGCCGAGTTCTTTCCTGGCATGCCCAGTCGTATCTCCGGCATTGGCCTTGCTGGTTTGCAGGAAAATATCCTTGCCCGGCACTCTGAGGCCTATGGCAAAGACAAAGGCACCATGCTTCCCATCGGCGGATTTTATCGCGCCCGTGCAGGCCAGGAGGTTCACGCGGATTCCGGCCAACTGATCCATATGCTTCAGGAAGCGGTGACCCGGGGCGATTATGCCCTGTTCAAGAAATACACCAGCGGCATGGCGGAGAAGTTGCCGATTTCCATCCGTGATCTGATGGAATTTGCCCCTCGCGATGAGGTCATTTCTGTGGACGAAGTGGAATCCATCAATGAGATCCGCAAACGGTTCGTAACCCCCGGCATGTCCCTGGGCGCTTTATCCCCAGAGGCTCACCGCACCTTGAATATCGCCATGAACCGCATCGGGGCGAAATCTGACAGCGGCGAGGGCGGCGAGAACCCAGACCACTTCCGACCTAATCCGCACGGAGACAATCCCGACAGCGCCATCAAGCAGGTGGCCTCGGGCCGGTTTGGGGTGACGGCAGAATATCTCAGCCATTGCCGTGAGATCGAAATTAAAGTTGCGCAAGGGGCCAAGCCCGGTGAAGGGGGCCAGCTGCCGGGCTTTAAAGTCACGGACATGATCGCGCGGTTCAGGCACGCCACGCCGGGGGTGACGCTGATCTCTCCCCCGCCCCACCACGACATTTATTCCATCGAGGATCTGGCGCAGCTGATCTTTGATCTCAAACAAATCAACCCGCGCGCCAAGGTCTGCGTGAAGCTGGTCTCCTCAAGCGGCATTGGCACCATTGCGGCAGGCGTCGCCAAGGCCAAGGCCGATGTGATTTTGATCTCCGGCCATTCTGGCGGCACTGGGGCCACCCCGCTGACCTCGCTGAAATTCGCCGGGGCCCCGTGGGAGCTGGGCCTTTCCGAAGTCAATCAGGTGCTGACGCTCAATGCATTGCGCCACACAATCTTGCTGCGCACCGATGGCGGCTTGCGCACGGGCCGCGATATTGTCATCGCAGCGCTGCTGGGGGCTGAAGAATTTGGCATCGGCACAGCCTCGCTAGTGGCCATGGGATGTTTGCTGGTGCGGCAATGCCATTCCAACACCTGCCCCGTGGGGGTTTGTACGCAAGACGAAGACCTGCGCGCGCGCTTTTCCGGCAGCCCGGAAAAAGTCATCAATCTCTTCAGCTTCCTTGCTGAAGAAGTGCGTGAGATCCTGGCCGAGTTGGGCGCGCGTAGTCTGAACGAGATTATCGGGCGCACGGACTTGTTGGTCCAGGTAAGCCGGGGCGCACGCCATCTGGATGATCTAGATCTCAATCCCCTGCTGGTTCAGGCCGACAATGCAGGGCATCCCCGCTATTGCACTCTTGAGGGCCGCAATGAGGTGCCCACCGGGTTGGATGAGCAGGTCAAGGCAGATGCCGCTCCATTTTTTGACACCGGCGCGAAGATGCAGCTGACCTACACCGTGCGCAACACGGACCGGGCCATCGGCACGCGGACTTCCGCCCATATGGTGGAGCGCTTCGGTCAGGCGGGATTGCGCTCCGGCCAATTGACCTTGCAGCTGCGGGGCTCAGCCGGCCAATCGCTGGGGGCTTTTGCCGTCAAGGGCCTGACGCTGGATGTTCTGGGGGAGGCCAATGATTACGTGGGCAAAGGCCTGTCCGGCGCGAACATTATCATCCGCCCGGCCCCGGAAAGCCCGCTCATCTCTCATGAGCACACAATAATTGGCAACACGGTTCTTTATGGCGCCACAAGCGGCTCGCTTTATGCCTCCGGCCAGGCCGGAGAGCGCTTTGCGGTCCGGAACTCAGGCGCCAATGCGGTGATCGAAGGCTGCGGGGCCAATGGCTGTGAATATATGACCGGCGGCACCGTGGTGATCCTTGGCAATGTGGGGGACAATTTTGGCGCGGGCATGACCGGCGGCATGGCCTATATCTATGATATCGAGAACAGCCTGGCCTCGCACCTTAATCCGGACAGCGTGGTGGCGGTGCCTGTGTCCCATCCCCATTGGCAAAAGGTCCTCCGTGAGCTGATCGAAAACCACGGGCGGCTGACGGGCTCCATCATCGCCAACGATATTCTGGCGGACTGGGAACACATGAAGCGCCACTTTACCCAGGTTTGCCCCAAGGAGATGATCGAGCGCCTGCCCTATCCGCTGGAAATGGCAAAAGCGGCAGCAGCTGAGTAAAGCCAGTAGTGGAATAAGCCATCCTGCCTATAGTCAGAGGCCGCGCTCAGCTATACAGTGCGGCCTCATGAAACTACGCCTGCTTCATTTCCCCCTCTCGCCCTTTGGGCGCAAGCTCCGTCTTGCGCTTTTCGAAAAGGAAATCCTGGCCGAAATTGAAGCTGCCACCCCTTGGGAGATGGACGCGGACCTTACCGCGCGCAATCCCGCTGGCACTCTGCCTTTGCTGGAAGTGGATGGCGAAGCGGTGATCTGCCCTTCCTCTGCGATTGCGGAGTTTCTGGAAGATCTGGGCCAGGGCGCAGCCCTGTGGCCCGAAGATCCGCTGGAGCGTGCCGAAGCCCGGCGGATTACGGCCTGGTTTGACGAGAAATTCCACCGGGAAGTTACCGAGCTCACCTTGTATGAGAAAGTCCACAAGCGCCTGAAGCGCACCGGCAATCCCGATGCCGCCCGCATGCGCGCAGGACAACACAATATCCGCATTCATCTGGATTACCTGAGCTACCTTGCGGACCGGCGCAATTGGCTCGCAGGGGATGCGCTTTCTTACGCGGACCTTGCCGCGGCGGGGCATCTCTCATGTGTTGATTATTGCGGCGATGTGCCGTGGGACGATTATCCCGCAGCCAAGGATTGGTACAGCCGGATGAAGTCCCGGCCTTCGTTTCGTTCTTTGCTGGCAGATCGGGTCGGCGGCATGGCCCCGGCAAAACATTATGCCGACCTTGATTTCTAAACCCGACATTGCGGCCAAGGCGCGGGAGCTGGGCTTTGAAGCCTCCGGCATCACCTCCCCTGAGGTGCTGACCCACGCGCCGGAGCGGCTTGAGCAATTCCTCAATGAAGGCCGCCACGGCTCCATGGAATGGATGAAGCCCCGCGCGGCGCAACGAAGCGACCCCAAGACCCTGTGGCCGGAGGTTAAATCCGTCATCGTGGTGGGTCACAATTATGGCCCTGCCACCGACCCGCTGGAAGCCTTGGCGCGCAAGGAACGCGGCGTGATTGCAGCCTACGCCCGGGGCAAGGATTATCACGATGTGCTCAAAAAACGCCTTAAGCAGATGGCCCGCTGGATCGTGGAAAGCTCTGGCGCGGAAGTAAAAGTCTTTGTGGACACCGCCCCCGTGATGGAAAAGCCCCTTGCTGCCGCCGCCGGTCTGGGTTGGCAGGGCAAGCACACCAATCTGGTCTCATCTGAGCTTGGCGCCTGGCTGTTCCTCGGCGCGATTTACACCACCCTGCCCCTCGAGCCCGACGCCCCCCACGAGAACCGCTGCGGCAGCTGTCAGGCGTGCCTTGATATCTGCCCCACAAACGCCTTCCCCGCGCCGTACCAATTAGACGCAAGACGCTGCATCTCGTATCTGACGATTGAGTACAAAGGCCATATTCCGGCGGAGTTTCGCGGCGTGATGGGCAATCACATCTACGGCTGTGACGATTGCCTCGCCGCCTGCCCGTGGAACAAATTCGCCACCCGCGCCTCAGAGGCCGCCTATCACGCCCGCATCGAGCTGCGCGAGCCCTTATTGGCAGACCTTGTGACCCTGGATGATGCGGCTTTTCGCGAGGTCTTCGCCGGCTCCCCCATCAAACGCACGGGCAGAGATCGCTTTGTCCGCAACGTGCTCATCGCCATGGGCAATTCAGGGGATGCGGGTTACCTGCCATTGATCCGAGACCGACTGAGTGATGCCTCCCCTCTCGTACGCGCCATGGCCGTGTGGGCATTGGGGCAGTTGGGAAGCGTGGAGATTTTTGCTCAGTACAGGGATGAGTTTGCGACGGGTGAGATGGATGAAGATGTGCGGGGGGAATGGGGGTGATGGCCTTTCATCTCCCTTTTGCAGTCATTCCGGAAATCGCGGAAGCGATTATCCGGAATCTCGAACGGCGGTCCGATCACCAGAGATTCCGGGTTCGAACACAACCGTGTTCGCCCCGGAATGACAGTGCTAAAATGGATTGCAGTGATGAGCGGGGCAACAATCAGATTACTCTTTGACTTAATTGCATCGATGGAAAGGAAGAGGCCACATGCTAAACGAATTCATTGGGAGATCGCCGCGCCTGTTTTCACTAACATCAATGGCTCTTCTTGCACTCATGCTGTTCTCTTTGGCTGGTTGTGCACCAGACCCTCGTGACGCCGAGTGCGCTGGAGGCTGGCTCCATCGGAGATGCACAATTACCGACGGAAGCCATAACGGGTTTGTAATCGGAATGAGCAAGGAAGATGCCTTTGATGTAGCCTGCCAGCGTGAGCGCAACGGGCAACTCAATATCGATCAGTTTCCTATTTTGTATGTTAATGGTGAGATGGAATTTTACCCGCAGACTTCGATCTGCGACCTTGAGACAGAAGCTATGGTAGCAGAAGGCTGGACTCTTATGGAGACGGTATGGATTAGAGAGCGCCGGGTAACCCTTGAATTTGGCGCGCGCGGTCTTGAAAAGATCAAAGCCAACCTGAGCGGCATGGATCCCTAATTCCTATTTGATAGTTTTGATACTTGAGAAGCTTTGGGCACGATGGGCAATTTGTGGCTTACTTCCCAGGCCACGCCCTAACGCTCCTCGGACGGCAGGTGAGGAGCGCAGTTCCAGGTCATCCGCCCACGTCATATCTGTTTTAGAACCTCACCTCTGACGGGGTGAACACTTACGCGTTCGATGCGGAAAACCGCCTGACCTTTGCTACGATCACGGATCAAGATCACATCTGGCAGGGCACGGTGGGCTTTGCTTATGATCCGTTTGGCCGGCTGGAACGGCGGGATGTGACCCCTGATAGCAGCGGCACCCTGGCGCTCACCACCTTTCTTCATGATGGCGAATACCAGATCGCTGAATATGCTCAGGATGCGGTGACAAATGCGCAGGTTCTTGTGCGGCGATACGTCTATGGCCCGGGCGTGGATGAGCCCATTGTCATGGTGGACTACACCGGCGTGGCCCCGGCGGATACTGAGGCGTACACGTACTATCACCAGGACCGGCGCGGCAGCGTGATCGCCACCTCGGATGAGGCAGGCCTGGTGGATGAGGTCTACACGTATGATAGCCACGGCGTGCCCAATGAATGGGCGGGCAACCGCATCCGGTTTACCGGCCGGTGGATGGACGCGGAGACCGGGCTTTATTACTACCGCGCGCGGTTCATGTCGCCGAGCCTGGGAAGGTTCCTGCAAACCGACCCTATTGGGTATGGCGATAACATGAACCTCTACGCCTATGTGGGCGGCGATCCGGTGAATGCGACCGATCCGAGTGGGAAAGTTGATGTTCCGGTTGGTGAACAACCAGTGCACACAGAATTGGTGGATGCTCAGCGCTCTGCGGTGGGGTTAGTTGGAACTACTATTGGTAACCTCGCCAATGTGCATCGAAGCAGAGACTTCGAAGTTTCAGTGAGTATCAAAGAGGTTCGCTCCGAGGGCGCTGTGATAGGTTACCAAATATTTGCAGCCAATGCGAGTAAAAAGGGAAGTGAGAATCAAGCAGATCAAACACTACTCAGAAGGGGATCAGCCATTTCTACAATCCACAATCATAATTCTCAAGAAGAGAATGGTAGTGTTGGATTAAGGAGCAATCTCCTTGACGATGCAAATCAAGTGCCAAGTCCCGAAGATGTACTCTTAGCGGAACAGGCGCAAGGATTGCGTGATGACAATAATCGTGATGGTAATTTTGAACTTGGCATTATTACACCTGACGGTGCTTTGTCTGTATGGGAAGCAGGTGAAACGGAAGAAAGCGAAGGCGAGGAGATTGACCCTCCTGGTACGTACGATTACATTGTTAAGTAGAAGGATGCGGGAAATGACAAAAGTTCTTTCGTGTTATCTTGCGACTTTCGTGGTCGCGATGGGGTTGATAATTTCTTCATGTGCCGCCTCAATGGAAGATGAGGGAGTTATTGTGGTGCCCGGCGGCGAAAGTTGGCCAGCTGTACGAAACGATGGCTGGCAAGTTTTTTGTGGGTCTATGGATTGCCGACTCCAAATTGTTGTTGTGTCTGACAACTCAGAAATCTGGAACATATACGTGAATGGAGAGAGTTTCTTTAGTGGGTCGGTCGAGATAGCACAGCACTTGGGAATGTGTGGACGAGAGTTTGAAATTGTGTCTCTCTATTATTATAAGTCAAACCCTGCGAGGGATCCTCGATACAGCGCGTGGGGGGTTGATATGCAATTTACTGCTACATCTGGTGGCGATGCCGTGCGTATTGATGCATTGTTGACGATCAGTGCGGAAGGCACAGTGAGTGGAAGTTGTGTAGGCTCAGACTAAGGCGAAACACCGAGGGTCACCATATGCCAGGCCACGTCCTAACGCTCCTCCAGGCGGCAGGTGAGGAGCGCAGTTCCAGGTCATCCGCCCACGTCATATCTGTTTTAGAACCTCACCTCTGACGGGGTGAACACTTATGCGTTCGATGCGGAAAACCGCCTGACCTTTGCTACCATCACGGATCAAGATCACATCTGGCAGGGCACGGTGGGCTTCGCTTACGATCCATTTGGCCGGCTGGAACGGCGGGATGTGACGCCTGATAGCAGCGGCACCCTGGCGCTCACCACTTTCCTCCATGATGGCGAATACCAGATCGCTGAATATACTCAGGATGCAGTGACAAATGCGCAGGTTCTTGTGCGGCGCTACGTCTATGGCCCCGGCGTGGATGAGCCCATTGTCATGGTGGACTACACCGGCGTGGCCCCGGCGGATACTGAGGCGTACACGTACTATCATCAGGACCGGCGCGGCAGCGTGATCGCCACCTCGGATGAGGCAGGCCTGGTGGATGAGGTCTACACGTATGATAGCCATGGCGTGCCCAATGAATGGGCGGGCAACCGCATCCGGTTCACCGGCCGGTGGATGGACGCCGAG
>JAJFIL010000249.1 GCA_021774965.1 Alphaproteobacteria bacterium | reverse complement strand
GCATGGCGGAATGCACACCGGAAAGCCGCGCGATATAGCACGCAGCAGAAACAACACCGCGCTTGCCGCCGCCCACAATGACCGGCTTGTCCCGCAGGCTGGGGTCGTCGCGCTTTTCCACGGTGGCATAAAAGGCGTCACAATCCATATGGGCAATCGTCAGCTCACGGAGTTCCTCGTGCGCCGTAACTCGGTGTCCCTTGCAGGTGGGGCACTTGTCGCTTTCCTGCTCGAGCCAGGTAAAACAATCGCGGCACAGGCTCATGGGGTTTCCCTCTGGGCTACATCTTTTCCGGCTTCTGGCCACAGCCAGGCCGCACCCCGAACACCACCGGAATCCCCATGAACATTTCGCAGGATAGGTGTGCCCACATGGTCCGAAAACACATAGGCGGAAAGGCGGGCGGGGATCATCTCATAGAGCGCTTCGATATTGGAGAGCCCACCGCCCAATACAATTAGGTTTGGATCAATCACATTGATGACCGAGGCCAGCCCTCGGGCCATGCGGTCGGCGTACCTGGATAATGTGGCCTTTGCTATATGATCACCTTGCGCTGCATCCTGAGCAATCTCTTCAGCGCTTTTGTTTTGGCCGGACATTGCCAAATGATCAGCGGCCATGGCGGGACCGGATATCCAGGTCTCCAGACAGCTTACAGCTCCGCAATAGCACTGTGGCGAGGCGGCGTGCTCATAGTCACTGGGCGAGGGCAGGGGATTGTGTCCCCATTCTCCGGCAATGGCGTGAGGTCCGGTTATAAGTTTGCCGTCTATAACGATGCCGCCGCCACAGCCGGTTCCGATGATCACGCCAAACACCACGGCGGCATCTTTACCGGCGCCATCCACGGCCTCAGATAGGGCAAAGCAATTTGCATCATTGGCAAGGCGCACTTCCCGGTCCAGCACCCGCTCCAAGTCTTTGTCCAGCGCCTGGCCATTGAGCCAGGTCGAGTTGGCATTCTTGATCAGGCCTGTTGCGGGAGAAATGGTGCCGGGCATGGCGATACCCACTGTGCCGGGTGTGGCAGCCGCTGCCTCAAGGCGCGCGACAAGGCTGCTCACGCATTCCAATGTGCTTTGATAGTCTCCGCGCGGGGTGGGTACACGCAGGCGCGCCAGCTCTGCGCCGGTCTCATCCAGCGCGATGCCTTCGATTTTCGTGCCGCCTAAATCAATGCCAATTCGCATGATTGCACTCTAGCCCAGAAGCATCTCTCTGATGAGAGGTTCTGCGAGGGGCCATTCATCAACTCTGTGTTTGGCGGACGTGGCCTTGGGAATTAGCTGCCTCAGGCGTGGGTCCGCCACAAAATGAATGCCCTCCGCATGGCGCACAGCGGCCAGCACGGCATCAATATTGTGGGGAATGTCATCAATAAAGGCGACCGGACCTGTTACTGATTCGGCAATGGCCTTGGCTGCAGCCCCCTTGGAGCCCTTATTGGCAATAATGGGGTAATCCATGCCTGAGCGCTTGAGCGCGGCCCCTCGGGCACTCCTGAGGGCCGGAGGGGTGTTGGTGAGAACTACGATCTGAATGTCCTTGGCCAGGGCGGCCAATGCATCTGCGGCCCCCGCCACAGGCTTTAAATCCTTCATGCGAGAGGAAAAAAAGCCATCAAGAAGCTCCCGGACCCGGGCCTGGGAGGCTACCTCTCCGCTGCTCTCGTGTTTGATATTCCCCGAAAGGGCAAAGCTGACCAGATCCAGAAAATAACCTTCGTCCTCCAGATGAAGCTCCAGCCCCGCCAGAAACTGAAACAACACCTCATCCGCATCGCAGAGGAGAAGGGGTTTTTCGGCTTCAAGGCGCAGATCGTTGATTTGGGACGCAACGGCAGGGGGAAGTTCAGACATGTCGGATACTCTTTCGATCACTCAGTTCCAGGCGGCGCAAGAACATGGTGGGCGCGGGCAGGGACATCTGGCGCGATGCCTTCTGATTCGCAAAAGGCCATGAGCAAATCCTCATGTCGGGTCAGGAAATCCAGAAGTCCGGCCTGGAACTCAACGGTTGCCGCCGCCGCTCGCATTTCTGCCCCCGACAGCCCCGTCTGGGTTAAGAAAGTGTTACGCGCCTTCTCATCCCCCACCACAAAGGTCAGGGCCTGAAGCGCCAGAATTTCAGCCATGTCACGGTTCATAAGAAGAGATCATAACGGCAATGATTGATTAATGATATTCCCGTCAAATCAGGCTCCGGAAGCATTGTCTTCCGCCGATTCGAAGGGAGATCTGCGTGTTCGCGGGTAAACTATCATCAATGAGCAAGACCGTCCTCATCGTTGAAGATAACGAGCTCAATATGAAGCTCTTCAACGATCTGTTGGAGGCGCATGGCTATACGACTGTGCAGACCCGGGACGGTTTGTCGGCTCTTGATCTGGCGCGTGAAACTCGCCCGGACCTGATTCTAATGGATATTCAGCTGCCGGAGGTCTCCGGATTGGAAGTCACCAAATGGCTGAAGGATGACGACGAACTAAAGTCCATCCCTGTTGTTGCCGTCACCGCCTTCGCCATGAAGGGGGACGAAGAAAAAATTCGCCAGGGGGGATGCGAGGCCTATATAGCCAAGCCAATCTCTGTTGCTCAATTTGTTGAAACAGTGCAGCGGTTTATTGGACCAGCTGTTGCGGAGGCCTGATCAGAAATGAGCGCACGGGTCCTCGTTGTTGATGACATCAAAGCAAACGTCAAACTTCTCGAAGCCAAACTGAAGGCCGAGTACTACGATGTGTTGACCGCCTCGAATGGCGAAGAAGCCTTGAAAATAATCCAGGAAGAGCATCCCGATATTGTTCTTCTGGATGTGATGATGCCGGGCATGGATGGCTTTGATGTTTGTAAGGCCGTGCGCAAGGATCCAAAGATCGCACATATCCCAATCGTGTTGGTGACCGCACTGGATCAGCCTGAAGATCGGGTCAAAGGATTGAATGCAGGGGCTGACGATTTTCTGACCAAGCCGGTCAATGACATCGCACTCTGTGCACGGGTGAAAAATCTGGTGCGATTGAAGCTGATGACCGACGAGCTCATGATGCGTCAGTCCACAAGTGAAGAAATGGGTCTGGTCCACAAGAAGGATGATGAGCCAGTTGATTTGAGCGGGCGCATTCTTCTAATCGAGGACCGTGAGCTTGCTGCGCGCCAAATATCACAGACCCTGGCTGCTAATAATGAAGTATCGGTAGAGGCCGATGATCAGGAAGCCCTGATCAAGGCGCGGAATGATGATTTCGATTTGATTATTGTCAGCCTTGATCTGGAAACCTCTGACGGGCTTCGTATTTGCTCCCAATTACGTACCATTGAGATGACCCGGGGTACTCCCATTTTGGTCATATCAGATGATGGAGATATGAAGCGCCTTCTGACGGCGCTTGATCTTGGCGTGAATGACTATGTGACGCGCCCGCTGGATCACAACGAGCTTATGGCCCGCGTGAAGACCCTGCTGAAGCGCAAGCGCTATCAGGACATGTTGCGCGAGAACTTGCAGCTGTCGCTGGAGCTGGCCATCACCGATGGTCTGACGTCGCTCTATAATCGCCGTTACATGGAAAACCATTTGAGCGCCTTGGTGCGCCGCGCGAAAAAGCAAGACAAGCCGCTTTCCATTTTGATGATGGACATTGATCACTTCAAGGCCGTGAATGATACCCATGGTCACGCGGTTGGCGATGAAGTGTTGATCGAGTTTTCAGGAAGATTGCAGCGCAATGTTCGTGGGCTCGATATGGCCTGTCGCTATGGCGGGGAAGAGTTCATTGTGGTCATGCCCGAAACAGATGGAGCATTCGCCTATATGGTGGCCGAGCGGCTGCGCCA
>JAJFIL010000248.1 GCA_021774965.1 Alphaproteobacteria bacterium | reverse complement strand
CAGGACTTCGCGTCGTTGATGCGTCCGTGTTCCCGCTTATCCCTTATGGCAACATCAATGCCCCAACGATCATGGTTGCTGAGAAGGCTGCTGACTTGATTCTGGGAAAGCCTGCCTTACCGCGATCAACGTCCCCGAGCTGGCTTCCTGAGGATTGGCAAACCAAACAGCGAGAGCAGGCACCCGCGCGGCCAAGCGCCAGAGTTTCTGAAAAATAATAGGGCGCCTGGCACTAATGAATCTCCATCACTCCTGCGTCACCAATCCGTTTTCGATCAGGAAAGTGCGTGCAATTTCTGCGGGGGAAAAGCCTTCCTCATCAACACGGTAATTCATGTCGCGCATAATCTCATTAGAGATAAGGCCGCCCACCTCGCTCAAAGCAGCACCAATTTCAGGGTGCTCTTCAAGTAGTTCCCGACGCACCACTGGGGAGGGGTAGTAGGGCGGGAAGAACCCGCGGTCATCATCCAGGGTCACAAGATCAAACGCATCAATGCGTCCATCTGTTGAGAAGGCGGCAATGACATCAACCTCACTTCGCGCAATTGCACCGTACATAAGCGAAGGGTCGATATCCAAAATGCTTCTTATGTTGATATTGGGATAGGTCGCCAATAATCCCGGCAGCCCGTCTGGGCGATCTGCGAACTCTGGGCCAAAGCCCGCTCGGAACTCATATTGCGGGGAGACGTCGCTGACGGCTTGCCAGCCATTGGCCTCTGCATCTGCTCGTCTGACACATACCGCAAATGTGTTGGTAAATCCAAAAGGAGGCATCCAGATCAGGTCAAATTGGTCATCATAGGCGCGGGCTACGATCTCAAATGCTTCATCGGGGTTGGAAACCACTGGCAGGTTCAAGATGGCCGTCAAAGCGGTTCCCGAATATTCCGCATAGATATCAATTTCACCCTGCACCAAGGCCTGATGCACGATCATGGTGCCTCCCAAGCCCGTGCGCCGATCTACTGAGATATCCGTCCGAGCCTCAATGATCTGGGCCATGATCTCAGCCAATATGTGCTGCTCTGTAAAATTCTTGGAGCTGATGCGGATAGTGGTAGATGATGCGCCATTGCTGGCACTACCGCTCGAGGTTCCGGTCATATACGCGGTTGCTCCGATGGCCAATAAAAGGGCAGGGGCGGCTATGGCCACTATGCGTAAAATGGGTAGCAAGGGCCGTAAGCTTGCTTTGATTTGCGGCCTGCGCTGAAGACCCCAGCTCATCGCTTGAATGGAGCCATCTACGGTCAGCGCCAATGCTGCAGCAGGTATGGCCCCTAGCAGAATGAGCTCCGTGCTTAAAAGCGCCAGCCCGCGATTGATAAACTGGCCCAAGCCGCCAGCCCCAATAAATGCAGACAAGGTGGCAATACCCACCCCGATAACAGCGGCGGTGCGGATGCCTGCAATGATGACGTCCTTCGCAAGCGGCAGCTCCACAAGGAACAATTGCTGCCAGGGTGTCATGCCGATACCAAGGGATGCCTGCCGCACCTCGGAGGGGACACCGTCGAGGCCTGTTACCGTGTTTCGGACAATGGGCAACAAGGCATAAAGCGTAAGCGCTACAACAGCTGGCACCACGCCGATTTTCCCGATCAGAACAAGCAGAAATGCCAACATGGCCAGGCTGGGAATGGTCTGCAAGATACTGACGCTGGCCAAAATAAGCCCCCGGATATAGGACTTGCGAATAGCAAGAATGCCCAAGGGTATGGCAATAGCAATGGCGATCAGGGTGGAGATACCGGCCAACAGGATGTGTTCGCCAATGCGCAACCAAAGTTCTGGAAGATAACGTGCAACATCACTCATGGGATCACTCGCCCTCCAACAGGGCTCGGAATTCCCGGAGCTGTGCTTTGGGAGCGGCGAATAGGTCCGACACGAACTGGCTGGCAGGTGATCGAACCAATTCTTCCTTGCTGCCTATTTGCTCCAATTTACCTTGGTTCATGATCGCGATCCGGTCGCCCAGGGATAGCGCTTCGAAAATATCGTGAGTGACAAAGATGATGGTTTTGCTCAGTTGCTTTTTTAATCGCAACATCTCTTCTTGAAGGAGTTTGCGGGTTACCGCATCCAGAGCGCCAAAGGGCTCGTCCATCAGAAGATATTGCGGATCAGCGGCAAGGGCGCGGGCCACGCCTACCCGTTGAGCTTGCCCACCGGAAAGCTCATCTGGAAATCGGTCCGCATAAATATCGGGGTCAAGGTCAACCAGGGCCAATAAATCGCGTGCGTGGGCGCGCGCACCATCTGCATCCTTGCCCAAGAGGCGCGGGACAATGGTGGCGTTTTCAGCAACTGTCATATGGGGAAAAAGGCCGATACCCTGAAACACATACCCAATGCGGCGGCGAAGCTGAACCGGATCCACTTTGCCGATATCTTCACCATCAATTTCTATGGTGCCAGCAGATACATCTTCCAACCGATTGGTCATTCTCAGCAGTGTGGTTTTGCCGCAGCCAGATGGGCCCAAAAGAACCAGGGTTTCCCCGTCTTCAATATCTAGGGAGAGATCGCGAACAGCAGAGCTATCGCCGCCATCATATGTTTTGAAGACATTCTTGTATTGGATCATGGCTCTCTTGCTCACACGCGTTGAAATACAATGGCGCAAATAGGAGGCTACGGGAAGCGGCAAGTTCCAATTCTGCTAGCAAGGAAATGACGGAGACGAGTTCACTGTCCCTACCAAAGTCCCTATCCACCTGATTTCTGATGCCCCTATCAGGGCTGGCCATACTTTCGAACGATCTCCACGCCCATGTCCTTGAGCAGGCCCGTGGGAAGGATGCCCCCAGCGCAGATTAGAATGTGATCATTTGGAAATTCAACTTCTCCGGTTTCTGTTTCAATCCGCACACGGTCTTTAGTAATTTCCTGCACATTTGATTTGAGCATGAGTTTCATTTTGCCGCTCGCGACGAGGGCATCGATGCGCGCGCGGTTTTTTCGCCGGGCGCGCTGGAACGCATCGCCCCGATAGGACAGAGTAACCAAAGCCGTTGTTTCTTCTGCCAGTGTGGCGGCAGCTTCCAGCGCGCTATCTCCACCGCCGACAACAAGCACATCACAATCGGCAAACTGCATGGGATCTGATAATCGATAGACGACCTTTGGGAGGTCCTCTCCCGGCACGTCCAGTTTTCGCGGACTACCGCGTCGCCCGATGGATAGAAGCACGGTTCCTGCCTCAATGGTGCCTATGCTCGTCTCTACAAGAAATCCGTCATTGTGCATTTCAAGTCCAACAAAGGCCTGTCCGAATGATATGTTCAGTTCATGGGTTTTCTGGATCTCATGCCAAAACCCAAGAAGTCGCTCCTTTGATACTTCAGTAAATTTTATTTTCCCCACCAGGGGAAGGTCGACGTGTTGAGTCATGACCAGCTTGCCACGGGGGAAATGGGCAACCGTGCCGCCAAGGCTTTCCTGTTCGATCACCTGGTAGTTGATGCCGAGTGACTTGGCAGTCAGGCTTGCAGCCAGCCCGGCCGGACCCGCGCCGATGATCAACAAGTCCAGATTGCCATCATTTGCAATCGGCCGTGATTTGCCAATTGCTTCGACAGCCTGATGCCCTTGCGTCATGGCATTTCTGATGAGCCCCATTCCTCCAAGCTCGCCGGCAATATAAAGACCGGGAATGTTGGTCTCGAAATCTGGTGTGACAACAGGCAAATCAATGCCCCGCGTTTGCGTGCCAAAGACCAGATCAATGGCATTGGTCGGGCAAGCCGCAGCACATGCGCCGTGGCCGATGCAGGCTGTGGGATCGATGAGCGCAGCCTTTCCACTTATAACACCAAGGATTGTGCCTTCCGGGCATGCGGCAACGCAGGCGGCTGCCCCACAACAAAGGGCGGGATCAATGACGGGGTGAAGGGATGATGGCTCGGTAAGCCCCGCTTCAACGGACTCGTCAAGGATACTCCGCGCACGTATGGATGCGCGGTGACGTTTGAAAAGATAGATACCCGCGATCAAGGCGAGAGGCGACCCGTAAATAAGTGCAATCATCAAAAGAGACATTGGTGCGGTCTCCCTGTCCGGATCAATTCCCTGGAAGAGGGGCCCGCGCCGCTATCTCCAGATTGGCGAGAGCCTGAGAATTGTCAACAAATGCCAATTGTGCACGCTGATAGGCATCTTGCGCGTGCTCCGGTTGGTCCAGCACACGATAGGATCGGATCAATTGCACCCATCCTGCCAGATCGTTCGGATTGTCGCGCAACCTGGCATCCAGGCCATCCACCATTCCTTGGATCATACTTGCACGATCTGCGTTGGATAGTTCATTTGCAGCGGCAATGTCTGCTTGACTCGGACCCCTAACATCAGGGGAGGTCGCTTCAAAACCTTCTGGAAGGCCTATGCCGTTCAGCGTGGCGAGTTCGATGACGCGACTGCGTACATCACCGGCCCAGTCATCATTCGCATCTGCGGTTTCGAGTAACGCAAGCCAGTCCGCAATCGCGGCTTCGGGGTCGCCATCTTGCTCTTTCCTGAGACCGAGAAGGAACCGTGCGCGCGGGTTTTGCGGGGCCAGTGTCAGTGCCTCGCGAAAGGCCTCAACAGCTTCATCGGTGATGCGACCGTTTGCCAGCCGGACAAGTACTTCGCCATAGGCTGATGAAACATCGGCATTCGATGGATCAAGCTCTATGGCAGTTCCATAGGCCGCTCGGGCGCCATCCAGATTGCCCATGCGAAAATGTGACCAGCCCAGCATTCGCCAACCTTCAACATCCTGCGGGTTGGCCTCTAGTCGGGCTTCGAGTTGCCCAATCATATCGCCAACGGACGCAAGAGGCTGGGCACCATTAGCCGACGGCATGCCGGACACAGAGGGAGGGTCGATCCGGCGGGTATCGCCCATTGATGTAGGTGGGTGGGAAGCAAGGAACGGGGACCCGACCAGTGAATACAGCCAGACAGAGCCGAGGCAAACGCTGGCGATCACCGCAATGAGTGTGACTTGTTCTGATCGGCGCATTTGTCCGTTCCCTTCTTTATCAAGGCGGTCTTTGGTTGATGCGAGCCGGCGCTTTATCTCGACCCGGGCAAGACGTGCATCCTCTGCGCTCATCAGGCCTGTGGTTTCTTCTTGTTCAACTTCCAAAAGCTGGGCGCGATAAACATCCGCTTCTTTGCCCGATGGACCGTTTCGGCTCGCAAAGAAACTGAAGGACAAAACCGCAGCAATCGAAACGAACAGAAGTGAGGGGATCAACCAGATCATGGCGTCTGGTCCTTTTCTTCGGCGAGTGCTGCATCAAGTGCTGCTTCTTCAGCGGTCAGATCGGAAACTGAGACAGAGGATGTTTCCACCCCGGAGCGAAGATAGATAAACGCGGCGGCAAGCGCGCCAGCCAATACCAGTATCGGCCCAAACCACAAGAGGATCGTGTTGAGCTGCAAGGGCGGTTTCATCAGGACGAAGTTGCCATAACGATCGGTCATGAACTGCCGGACCTCATCCGGTGTGTCGCCAGCGGCAAGGCGCTCTCGAACGATCCGGCGCATATCAGCAGCGAGGGGTGCGCCTGAATCTTCAATCGACTGGTTCTGACAAACGACGCAGCGGAGCGATTGTCCCACTTCCTGTGCGATCGCCTCAATTTCTTCCGGCGAGGGGGTCTGTGCCTGGCTTGCTGTCATAAATGCGGTCAATAGCATCAAGGCAAGTAATGGGAGGCGAAGGAGAGCCATCATGGCTGGCTCTCCAGTTCCTGAATTAGAGGAAGCAGTGTATCTCGCCAGAAGGCAGGTGTAATCGGGCCGATGTGTTTGTATCTAACATAGCCGGATCTATCGATCAGGAAGGTTTCCGGAGCACCGGTTACACCCAGCTCCACAGCCAGGTGGCTGTCGCTATCAACACCAACGTGATCATATGGATTGCCGTATTGGCGGAGCCATGCTGCACCAACGCCGGGTGGATCGCGCCAGTCCACCCCATGAAGACGGACCAGCCCGCTTTCGCCAATTTGCATCAGCATGGGATGCTCTACTGCGCAGGCTACACACCATGAGCCGAATACGTTCACGAGGCTGATCTCACCCAGAAGGTCATCCATGGTCAGAAGAGGCGTCTGATCACCCAGAGGTTGGAGCTCAAAGGGCGGCATGGGGCGGTCAATCAGCAAGGAGGGAAGTTCATGCGGATCGCGGGTTAGGCCATAGGCAAAGAAACCGGCAACAGTGGCAAGTGCCACGACGGGCAGGATAGCGAACCAGCGCGGCAAGCCTGATCGCGGTTGCGCCGTGGGTTGGTCGTTTGAGGAGCCAGGCATCAGGCGGGCTCCGATGTCGAGCTGGAATGAGCGCGTACCTTGTGGGGGGCACCCACCCGGAAGCGTCGATCTGACAGGGACACAAAACCACCGGCAGCAATCAGAATACCGCCCACCCATATCCAGCCAGCGAATGGGTGCTGGCTGATCCGAACAGCATATCGCCCATCTTCGTCCGTCCGCCCATAGGCGACAAAAACATTTCCCAGAAAGTCGGCACGGATGCCTGCCTCTGTGGTGAAGCTCTGGTTTTCCGGGTAGAAGCGCCGTTCAGTTAGAATTTGTCCATCCGGGCGGCCACCGCGGGTCACATCGAAGACGAGCTGTTCGCTTCGGTAGTTGGGGCCGTTAGACAAGTTCGTGTCAGTGAGCGTGAATGTATAAGCGCCCAGCGTTGCTGTATCGCCTTGGCTCATCGCTTCGGACTTTTGTGTCTCCCAGGCGGACATTGCGGTGACGCCGATCATAGTCACTGCGAAACCTGTGTGAGCAATCAGCAGCCCCCAGGTTGCGCCTGGAAAGGCGCGCATCATTGCAAATGAAGATGCCAGCGGCACGGTACCAATGCGAAGACGTTGCAGTATCCAAACCGTGATCCCGCCCAGCAGGAAAACAGCGGTTCCGATTCCAAGTCCACCAACCCAACTCTTGCCAAGAACAAGAACCAGCAGGCCTGTGGCGACAGCAATCAATGCTGGAATGCGCACCGGCCTGGAAACGGATTTCACTTCATCACGGCGCCAGCGCAGAAGCGGGCCGAACGCCATGAGTGTTGCGACGCCCACCATAAGTGGTGCGAACGTTGTATTGAAAAACGGAGGGCCTACGGAAATCATGTCATCCGTCAGCGCGTCGATCACCAGAGGATAAAAGGTGCCAAGAAAAACCACGGCTGTTGCGCACATGAGAAAGACATTGTTGATCAGAATTCCCCCTTCTCTGCTTACAGGCGCGAAGGGAGGCCCGGCACGTAAAGACGAAGCGCGGAAGGCATAGAGTGTAAGGGCACCCCCCGAAGCCGCGAGAATCATGATGAGTATGAAAATACCGCGCGCTGGATCAACGGCAAAGGAGTGTACGCTTGTGAGCACGCCAGAGCGGACAAGGAAAGTTCCAATCAGACTGAAGGTGAAGGTGAGGATGGAGAGTAAAATTGTCCAGTTCACGAGACCATGTCGACGTTCCACCACCAAAGCGCTGTGCAGGAGTGCCGTTCCGATCAACCAAGGCATAAGGGACGCATTTTCCACGGGGTCCCAGAACCACCAGCCCCCCCAACCAAGCTCATAGTAAGCCCACAGGCTGCCCGCTGTGATGCCCAGCGTAAGGAAGCACCATGATGCCAGAACCCACGGCCGAACCCAGCGCGCCCAAGCTGCATCAACGCGGCCTTCGATCAGGGCAGCAACCGAAAATGAGTAGGCAATCGAAAACCCGACATAGCCGAGATAAAGTGTAGGCGGGTGGAAGGCGAGCCCAGGGTCCTGAAGTAGAGGATTAAAACCATTCCCTTCGATCGGAGTTGGAAACAGTCGGTTGAATGGGTTGGACGTAAAGATGATGAAGGCGAGAAAAGAAACTCCAACCAGACCTTGTACGCCCAGGGTTCGAGCCTTGAGAGTGACAGGTAGATTTTGTCCAAACACCCCGACAGCCGCCCCGAATAAAGAGAGTATCAGCGCCCACAGCAGCATGGAGCCTTCATGCTGACCCCAAGCGGCAGAGATCTTATAGATTGTTGGCAATTGCGTATGGCCGTTCGCGGCAACAATCAGGACCGAGAAATCGCTGTTAAGAAATACCTGTACGAGACATACAAATGCTGCAGCGAGCAGGACAAATTGAAGCAGGCTTGAGGTGGAACCAGCACGCATGAAGCGCTCATTGCGCAGCTGAGCTCCGCTGAGCGATAGGATGGCCTGTACTATCGCCATCAAAAACGCCAAAATTAATAGGAACTGTCCGATCTCCGCGATCATATACTTTTTGCTGCTCTGCTATCGTCTGAATGCTGAAGCCTAGGCGGGCTGGACTTGCTGGGCAAGATAAACTTAGAACTTTTGGTGTATCGGATATTGTATTAGGGGCGAGCATTCCGGTGGGGTTTGGCGACGATTTTATTCAAGGTTGAAGGTACAGGCATTGATGGCGCAAACAACGATCCGATCTTCCAGCGGCTCTCAAAGAGGTGGCGCGAAGGAGCGCCCGGTTGATTGGGTTTCGTTTTCAATTGCGGCAGTGCTGATTGCGGCGATTGTCTTTGGTTGGATATGGCGCGACGACCTGCCTTGGGTATCAGAAAGAGGATTTGGCTACGCGTTGGGCATTGCAGGCGTCAGCCTGGTCGGGCTTTTGCTTGTGTATCCATTGCGAAAGCGCATTCCAGTGCTTCGAGCGATTGGCTCGGTTCCTATCTGGTTTCGCTTGCACATGTTCGCAGGCGCGCTTGCACCGGTGCTGATTCTATACCACTCGCGGTTTCACCTTGGGTCGATCAACGCCAATATCGCCTTGCACTGCATGTTAATGGTAGGGGCAAGCGGCGTCATTGGTAGATATCTCTATGTTAGGATTCACCGAGGGGTCACAGGCAAACGAAGAGAAGCACGACAGATGATCGCTGAGGCAGAAGACCTCCGGGATCAGCTGAGCGACGGACTTCGTGAAGCATCGAGAATTGCGGAAGACCTGGAAGGTTCCCTGACCGTCCGAAGCCCAGGCCTGGTCAGTGCAGTAGTACGCGCTGTGAAGGAAAGTCGACGCATCAATGAGGCGCAGCAGGAGATGCTTGCAGTGGTGCAGAATGAAGCGGGTGTCCACCCAGATTCACAAAGAAGATCCGAACGCCTGGTTCGGCAGTATTGCCAAACGTTGTGTTCAGCCATCCAACTAGAGGTCTTTGAGAAGTTTTTTGCATTGTGGCATGTCCTTCATTTGCCACTTTTCTTCATTATGGTGATCTCCGTGATCGTCCATATTGTTGCCGTACATTTCTACTGAGCGGTTGTTCATGATACGCGTATTGATTGTTTTGTTTCTTGTTCTTGTCGCCTCTGCTCCAGCGCGCGCGCAAAGTGTGGTCGAAAGGCTGGTGTCTCCAGGTCAATTGTCTGCGGCCCATGAAGGTGAGGCGGTTTGCAACGATTGCCACGTATCGTTCGACCGCGACGCTCAAAACACCCTTTGTGTCGAATGCCATGATGAGGTCGGCCGTGATTTGGAAGCTGACACTGGCTTTCACGGCCAGTTTCCGGATGTCGCCGAGGTAAACTGTAAGGTTTGTCACAGCGAGCACCTGGGACGAGACGCTGATATTCTGGGCTTCACTGAGACCGGCTTTGATCATCGCTTCACGGACTTCGAGCTGTCAGGGGGGCATGTAGATGTGCCCTGCAGCGATTGCCACGATGTGGAGGCACGTTATGCGTCCGCGCCGCTCACTTGTTCAGGATGTCATGAAGACGATGACCCACATCAGGGACGCATGGATCAGACATGCAGCACCTGCCACACGGTAAATGGCTGGGAATCTGATATCCGCTTTGACCATGCCTCCACCTTATTTGACTTGGCAGGGGCGCACGCTGATGCCGACTGTATGGACTGCCATTTTGACCAGGTGTGGGATGGGTTGTCGTCCGATTGTGTGCAATGCCACCAAGAAGACGATGCACATTCGGGTCGCTTCGGAAATGAGTGCGCCGATTGTCACGTGGAAGAGGCCTGGGATGAGGTGCAGTTCGATCACCGGACAACAGGTTTTGTCCTGGCAGGAAGCCACCAGAGCCTCGATTGCAATGCGTGTCATGGTGCAGACGAGCCCCACCCCGCACCGACAAGCTGCGTGGGCTGCCATAGAGAGGCTGATACTCACGAAGGATTGCTTGGGCCGAATTGCCAAAGTTGCCATTCTGAAACCAGCTGGACCCGGCTAAAGTTCGATCATGATATCGATACAGACTTTGCGCTTCTTGGTGCACATGCTCAGCAAAGCTGTACCGACTGCCACGAAACCGAAGTTGCCATAGATGTTCCAGATGCGAATTGTGGAGAATGCCATGCAGCGGATGATCCACATAGGGGACAACTGGGCGATGGATGTGGCAGCTGTCATGGCGTCGACAGTTGGACGCGAGACGTAAGATTTGACCACAATTTCGCATCATTTCCACTGCTTGGCGCCCATGCGCAGGCTGAATGCGAGGATTGTCACCAGACACCAGCTTTCCTTGATGCATCCGCTGCTTGCGTCAATTGCCATACGGACGATGATGAGCACGGCGGCGCCCTGGGCAATGACTGTGCGGCTTGCCATTCCCCCGTAAGCTGGTCGCGGTGGCGGTTCGACCACCTAGACGAATCAGGTTTCGCGCTTACCGGCGCGCACAGAGTTCTGCAATGCGCGTCATGTCACGCAAATGTGACTTCCAATGGCTATCTGGCCTCATCGCGATGTGTTTCCTGCCACGTGGCTGATGATAAACACCGAGGCAGCTTTGGCTCTAATTGCTCACGATGCCACAACACTGAGGCCTTCTGGGCGGTCGAGATGCAACGCTGATCAGGGTCCGTGAAGATTTGCAGGTGGCGCAATTTTATTAGAAAAAAGCTATTTGTCACATCAAATCCCCATAGTTTCTTTGGGACTTTTTAGCGTGATGTTGCTACACTCAGAAGCGATGGGGCATTCATGTTTCAATAATAGAAGCAACGCGCCTCGCGCAAGATGTAATCCGAACTCGAGGCCACTTCCAGTTGAAACTCGGCGTTCTTATTCGATTGTTGGCAGTCTGCTGCACGGTCTGGATTGGTTGGACTCTGCAAACCCCTGCGCTTGCTCAAACGATTGCCGATCCGAGCGGTTCCTATGATCACCTGCAGACAGGTTTCCCTTTGGAGGGACGCCACAGTTTGCTTGATTGCGGCGATTGTCATACCGGCGAAGATCTAAGCGCCGTTTCAGCGAGCTGTGCGTCCTGCCACGATGGCACCACTGCGGAAGGCAAGCCTGCCGAACACATTACAACATCTGCCTCATGTAACGATTGCCATACTGCGGACGGGTGGACGAACGTCCAGTTTGATCATGATGACGTAACGGGTGCATGCGTCTCTTGCCACAATGGCACGACGGCTGAGGGAATGCCGACCACCCACATTCCGACCACCGCCGCTTGTAGCGATTGCCATGACACCAGCAGTTGGGCAAGCGTGCGGTTCGACCACAGTGAGATCACAGGCAGCTGCGGCACCTGTCATAACGGAACGACGGCCGGGGGAAAGCCCGCAGGGCATATCCCGACATCGGCGGATTGCGCCGATTGCCATGTCACCAGCGACTGGACCAGTGTGACCTTCACCCATGACGGCGTGACAGGATCCTGCGCCGCCTGCCACAACGGCACGAGTGCTGAGGGAAAGCCCGCGGGGCATATCCCGACATCGGCGGATTGCGCCGATTGTCATATCACCAGTGGCTGGGCCAGCGTGACCTTCACCCATGATGGGGTTACGGGAGCCTGCGCCGCCTGCCACAATGGCACGAGCGCACAGGGGATGCCGAGCACCCACATCCCGACGTCAGCCGATTGCTCGGGCTGCCATGTTTCCAGCAGTTGGACAAATGTGACGTTCAGCCATGATGGTATAACGGGCTCTTGCGCCTCTTGTCACAACGGAACGACCGCCGAAGGCCTGCCTGCTGGGCACGTCACTACGTCAGCGGATTGCGATACCTGCCATGTCTCATCGTCCTGGACGAACGTGCAGTTTGACCATGGTGCA
>JAJFIL010000247.1 GCA_021774965.1 Alphaproteobacteria bacterium | reverse complement strand
CAGAACGCGGCTAAAATCGATGATGCGGAGCCCGGCGAGGGCTCCTTTTGAAGGTATAGTCATGAGGTTTGATAGCAGGGCATTCGAAGGGTTTCCAGTTCCATTGACTTGCGCCCCGCATCTCGCATACTTCGCCCATGGCATTAGATATTGAAACCCGCAATCAGTTGATCGAGACCGTGCGTCGCTTTGTGCGCGAACGGCTGGTCCCCATCGAAGCTCAGGTCGCCGCAGACGATGAAGTCCCTGCGGAAATTGTGCAGGAAATGCGCGAGCTGGGGCTTTTTGGCTTATCCATCCCCGAAGAATATGGCGGCCTTGGCCTGACCATGGAGGAAGAAGTGCTGGTCTGCCTTGAGTTAGGCCAGACTTCACCCGCCTTCCGCAGCGTCATTGGCACCAATGTGGGCATCGGAAGTCAGGGTATCGTCATGTTCGGCAGCGAAGAGCAAAAGCAGAACTACCTGCCCAAGCTTGCGAGCGGGGAGGCCATTGCCAGTTTCTGCCTTACGGAACCAGAAGCTGGATCAGATGCGGCCTCGGTGCGCACGACAGCCATATTGGATGGGGACGACTATGTGCTGAACGGCACCAAACGTTTCATTACCAATGCCAACAAAGCCACGGTGCTGACCACCATGGCGCGGACGGATCCTTCCATCAAAGGGGCGAAAGGCATCTCTGCCTTCATCGTGCCAGCGGACCTGCCCGGCATTACCATCGGCAAACCCGAAGCCAAGATGGGCCAGCAGGGAGCTCATATTTGCGACGTGGTCTATGAGAACTGCCGCGTGCCTAAGGAATGTTTACTGGGGGCAGAAGGCAAAGGCTTTGGTGTAGCCATGCAGGTGCTTGATCGCGGACGCATTCACATTGCGGCGGTCTGCACCGGTGTTGCAACAAGGCTGGTTTCGGAAAGCACCACCTATGCCGCAGAGCGCCACCAGTTTGGCGAAGCCATCGCGGGGTTCCAGTTGATCCAGGCCATGCTAGCCGACAGCCAGACCGAAACCTATGCCGCACGCTCCATGGTTCTGGATGCTGCTCGCAAACGAGATGCCGGCGGAAACGTCTCCATGGAAGCGTCCTGTTGCAAGCTTTTCGCTTCAGAAATGGTGGGCCGTGTAGCCGACCGTGCCGTGCAGATATTCGGCGGGGCAGGGTACGTGGCCGACTATGGCATCGAGCGGTTTTATCGCGATGTGCGCATCTTCCGGCTCTATGAGGGCACCAGTCAGATCCAGCAAATCGTCATTGCACGGAACATGCTGAAGAACCTCGAGGCATAGGCATTTTGCATGCCTTGAAATGGTGGCGTTTCGACCTAATATGTAAGGGGCCTTATCTTATTCTGGGGAGGAGAAAATGCCAGAATCGAGTAATGAATCCACTTCTGAGCCCAATGGCCCCTTGGTCAAGTTTGCCTTTCTCTTACTGGGTATTACCGCTGTCGGTGCGGTTGCCTTTTATGTCTTGGCTTTGTTCATGGGGCTGATTGTGGCCTTTCCTTTTGGGCTGCTGGGGCTCATTCCGCTACTGGCTGTCTGCATCTTGATTTTTGTGGTGCTGAAGAACCAGGCGAGCAACAAGGAAGACCAATATTATTCCAAAAATGTTGATCAATAATCTGGGCGCTTTTGGCCTTTGGAGGTTTACATGAAAATTATTACAGCTGACACCGTTCCCGATATGGAAATCACGCAAACCCTCGGCATGGTGCGGGGTAATGTGGTGCGCGCGCGTTTCTTTGGCCGAGACATTCTTGCCGGACTACGCATGATCGTGGGCGGCGAGATTGTGGAATATACCAAGCTGATGGCTGAGGCTCGCGAGCAGGCACTGGACCGCATGATCAAGCATGCTGAAGGCCTGGGCGCGGACGCCATCGTCACGACACGCTTTACCACCTCAATGGTCATGCAGGGGGCCGCTGAAATTTTGGTAACGGGAACCGCAGTTAAACTCCGCTAGATGAGTGCAGGGCAGAAGACTCTCGACACATTGTTCGAGGAAATTCGCAGATGCCGGATCTGCATTGATACGCCGGGTCGCCGGAGCCCATTGCCCCATGAACCCCGCCCCGTCATTCGGGGGCAGGCCAGCGCACGGATCTGTATTGCCGGGCAGGCCCCGGGAACACGGGTTCATGCTAGCGGCATTCCCTTTGATGATCCCTCGGGAGATCGGCTTCGTAACTGGATGGGGATTGATCGCGAGGCCTTCTATGATGAGGCGCGCATCGCCGTTGTGCCCATGGGATTTTGCTTTCCCGGACTGGATGCGAAAGGCGGCGACTTGCCACCGCGTGCCGAATGCGGGCCCGCATGGCATGATAAGGTTTTCGGCGTGCTGGAAAACCTTGAACTTATTTTGCTCGTGGGCGCCTATGCTCAGAAATGGCACCTTAGGGCCCGGCGAAAGAAATCTCTTACAGATACCGTGAAGACCTGGCCGGAATATGGGCCTCGTTATTTGCCTCTGCCTCACCCTTCGTGGCGTAACACAGGCTGGCTCAAGAAAAATCCATGGTTTGAACAGGATGTCCTGCCTCATCTTAAAGATGAAGTTGCAAGATCGCTGGGCTAGGATCGTTTCCATGAAACGAAGAGCCTCATCTTTACTGTCTATGATTGCGACCGCGCTTTTGCTGGCCGCTTGCATGCCCAGGCTTCAGGAGCTTGGGCCGGCAGCGGCAACAGGGTTTATCGAGCCACAGCTTGAGCAAGAGACTTTGTTGACCCGCGATGGCCTGCGATTGGGACTTCAAAAGTGGGAAGCACTTGAACCCCACTCCATCCTTGTCGCTCTTCATGGCATGGGAGATTATTCCAACGCCTTTGCCTTGCCCGGCCCCTGGTGGGCAGAACGAGGGGTGACCACCTATGCCATTGACCAACGAGGGCACGGACGGTCTCCGCAACGGGGCATATGGCCCGGCAGTGATCTGATGATCCAGGATTTGGAAGATCTGATCAAAGCAGCCCGCGCCACTCATCCGGGCCTACCAATCTATGTTTTGGGGCATAGTATGGGCGGAGCTGTTGTAATAGCCGCTCATGGTGAGGGCGTATTGGGTGTAGATGGAACAATCCTGGTGGCCCCGGCGGTTTGGGGCTGGTCGTCCATGCCGCTACCGCTTCGGCCCTTGTTGTGGATATCGGCTCATGTGACCCCTGGAGCAACCGCCACGGGGGCAGGGCTGGAGCGCTGGCCCACAGACAATATCGAGCTTTTGAGGGCCAATGCCGCAGACGAGCTAATGATCCGGGAGACCCGGATTGATGCCATTTACGGGCTGGTCTCTCTAATGGAGCGGGCCTCTGATCACGCTGAGCAGGTGCCGGAGCCTGTCTTGGTCCTTTATGGCGGGAATGACCAGATCATCCCACCGGAACCTGTAACCCGAGCAATTCAGGCCATGTGCCCACGCCGGCGGGCCGCAATCTATCCCGAGGCCTATCATATGCTGCTGCGAGATCTGGCCGGGGAGACCGCCTGGCAGGACATATTGACATTTTTGGAGCAGCCCCGAGGAGATCAGATCTCTGCCGCAGAAACCAACGGTTTTGAGACCCATTCCTGTTCTGCCGGGGGCTTGCAGCCTTAACAAAATCTTAGAGCGCGCGAGCGACACTCTTAGAGCCGGAAAACCTCAGTTTTCGGGCAAAAGGAGCTATGGATGCTTGGCGCGGTGCGCGAGAAAATCGAAGGTCAACTATCGCGGGTGAATGTTGCTCACCTGCGGGAGAGCCTCATTGCATGGTGGAACGGCATTGAAGGGCCGATGCTGCTGGATGAGGTCGTAGATGATGGCGATAGTGCATCCGTCCGAAAGCCTGCCAAAAAGAAAAAATACCCAGAGCCAACCGAAGAGGATCTGTTTCGCCTCCGCACCATGATCTGCGATGCTTTGTGGGGGGAGGGCTATGTTGGTCCCGGCTCCCGGGAATTTGTCATGGAATGCGTCTCTCAGTTTGGATTGACCAAAGAACGCTCCGTGGCCTTCATCGAAGCTGGGCTAGGTGGTCCTGCACGAGATATTTCAAAGGAGTCCGGTGCTTGGATTTCAGCATTTGAAAGCAAGTCACCAATACTCGCCGCCGGGAAAGAGCAATGCGCTATCGCAGGGTTAGCCAAGCGTGTAGTTATGGAGCCCTTTGACGAGAAAACGACAGCGCTTCCTGAGAACAAGTTTCACGCGGTTATTTCCTTTGACCGGTTTTACGCAGTCGAAGATAAGTCCAAGCTTCTGGACAATATTGCGAATGGCATGTCGGACGATGGAAGCGTTCTGTTCACGGACTATGTTGTGCCCTCCGCCGTCGACAAGAGCGAAGCTGAGAAGTGGTTCGATCCGTTTTGGGGAACACCGCATCTGACAACCGCTCAGGAATATATCCAAACGCTCAGCGCTATGGGGTTGGACCTGCGGGTAAAGCAGGACATCACATTGGACTACGCCGCAATGATCAATGCGGCTATGCCCAAATGGAAAGAGCTTATCAATCTGGCGCAGGCCGAAGAAATTGATGGTGTGGGCAGGGCGGCCTATGCGCGGGTCTTGGCCGAAGAGGCCGGTCGGTGGGCCAGTCGCCTGGAGGCCCTCTCAAAGGGTCAGCTTCAAGTTTACCGCTTCCTGGCCATCAAGCTGGGCTAAGCGCTTTCTAATTCTCTCAACAAAAAATCTGATGCAGGTTATCCAGCCTTGGCACTTGGCGGATTGGTGAAGGCCTGTAGTACGCTGCGCAAGGAGCCCAAAGTGATGGGTTTAGCAAGATAAGCGTCCGCACCTGCTTTCAAGTATCTCTCCCGGTCCCCAGCCATGGCGTTGGCGGTCAGGGCAACGATGGGGACTTGTGGGTTTGGCGTGGCACCAGAGCGGATAAAGCGAATAGCTGTCAGCCCGTCCAGTACCGGCATTTGGATATCCATCAACACAAGCGAGTACTCAGTAACCCGCAAGGCGGCCACAGCTTCTCGACCATCGGCGACGATATCGCATTCGGCGCCTAGATTAGTCAGGAATGCTGCAATCACACGCTGGTTCATGGGATTGTCTTCAGCCACCAGGATTTTTGTTGGGCTATCGAACTCAAGTTGCCCGCACTCTGGCTCTTTTTCCAGAACATGATTGATTTCATCATCGGCGACAGCGATGGCAGGTATTTCGAACCAGAAGGTGCTCCCTCCGTCTGCGTTGGCCTCGGTTCCGATGGTTCCGCCCATGGCTGTGATAAGTCTGCGGGAGATCGTTAGGCCCAGGCCGGTTCCACCAAATTCCCGCGTAACGCCGGTATCGGCTTGAGTGAAGGCCTTGAAGATATGTGCTCTCTTCTCTGGGGCAATTCCGATGCCCGTGTCATGGACTTCAAAGCGAAGAGCATCGCCCTTGTTCGGACCAGCAGAGACATTTTGTAATCTGAGCGAGACCCCTCCGGTGTGCGTGAACTTGATGGCATTACCAATCAAATTGAAGAGAATCTGGCGAACGCGGAGCTCGTCGAAGTTATAGATCAGGTGCGGCAGATCGACTTGGAAGTTTGCAGTGATGTCCTTTTCTTTTGCTGTCAGAGCAAAAGTATCCATTGCCTCGGCGCAGAGGGTTGAGCAGTTCACGTCGTTTGGTTCCAATTCGATTGTGCCCGATGACAGTTTGGATAGATCAAGAATGTCGGTGATGAGCCGAAGGAGATGTTCTCCAGATTGGCGCGCCAGGGACAGGTTACTTCGTGCAGGTTCAGGCGGACGATCAAACTCCATGACTTGCAAGAAACCCAGTAACGCATTTAGGGGCGTGCGAATTTCGTGGCTCATGGTTGCCAGGAAGTCAGTTTGGATTGATTGTGCCTTTTCGGCATCCAGGCGGGCTTTGATCAGATCAAGCTCAAACTCTTTACGCTCGGTGATGTCATAAAGGCCAGTCAGAACCATGGCTTGTTCATCATCGCCAAGCCGAACCGTTGAGACAACACACTCACGGGTTTTTCCGCTTCCTGTGTTAATGACAAGTTCTGCAGATACGGTTCCAGGTTTCATATCCACAAGTCGGCTAAGCTCTTCATAGGCATCCGAGAGTTCGATGAATTTCCCATGTTCACGGCCAAGGATGTCTTCTTCCTTTCGTTCAAGAAGGCTGCAGCATGCATCATTGACACTGACGATGACGCCGTCGGAATGATTGGTCAGGACAAGTGGCATCGGGGATGCCCGAAACAATCCTTCGAAACGTTCGCGCATCGCGGCTTCATTGACTTCAGCATCTTTCCTGATTTCAACTTCATGCTGAAGCTCGCTATTCGCAGCGGTCAATTCAAGTTGTTGAAGGCAGTTGCTTCTCTTTAGCCTCCGAATGGATCTCGCAGACAGAAACCCCATCACGCTAACGCCCGAGAAAATGATGATGGAAGAAACAAGGGCTGCTTGATCTTCCGGCGCATGCCTGAAATGAAGGAGCAGGTACCCCAAAATTGTAACGACCGATGCGGTGAAATTATATTTGGGATGTATGGGAACAAAGAACCAAGGGAAAATGATGACGGCAAGCATGATGGCAGACTGAATATAGACGAAATCTGGTGCCAGATTTGCGATCGCGACATACCCCGTGACCAAGAGGATAATCACGCTGAATGTCAGTTTTTCCGTGCGGAATACATCGACGGATTTACCAGTCGTAGTGGCCAGGCCGATGGCTGCTGCTGCGCAAATGAGCCGGATAATAAAGCTAAAAAAGAACTCAGGGCTTCCCCATCCTACTGTTGCAAGATCTATTGAGCTGCCAGCCAGAAAGAGGATTGCTGCGGCCCAACTGACGCGATAGAGCGCCCGGCGATCTTCGTCCCAATGAGACATACGGAATTGCCGCTCTCGCGCTTCGTCATGGAAGCAACCGAAAGAATCTATTGTATTTGATATGGGCGTATCGACCGCCATACATTTCCCCGACTTAAACTGTAAGGGAATGTTCGCAAATCGGTCCTAAGCAGTGTTTAACTCAATCACTTTCACTCACGATGAGAGGTGAAGTCCGGTGAAGGTTAAAAAAGCCCGAACAGAAGGCTTCAGCAAAGGCCCCCAATTCAACGATTCCGCGCTTCTCGCAAGCGAGGTTAAAAAGTTCCTAACCCCTTTGGCTTCGGAGCGCGTGAATAGATTGGGCCAGGTTTGGGTGAACGCTTGTAAGGATGGACAATGCCCAACCTGGGCGGACCTTGATCTATCGCTCCATCCCGATTTGCTGAACCAATGTTTTCTTCTGGAATATGTAGCGAAGGACGATTGCTACTATGGCCGTTTCTTTGGGCAGTCCGTGGTGGATCACTTGGCTGTTGATCCAACAAATATGGCTGCTAGTGAATTGGTTGAAGGGCAGCGTCTGGATCAATGGGTAGAGGTTTGGGATTATTGCCGCACTAATGCAGCGTTATGCCGTGTCTCTTTCGATCTTGCGTTCGTCAATAGGGGGTACGTTTCAGTTCAAAATGGTGTCTTTCCCTTGAGCTTGAATGGCGAAGTGTCTCAGATTCTCGGGCTTTATATCTGGAACGATTAGCTTACCGAGGCCGCCGCCGCCGTAGGTGCATCAAACCGCGTATCCAACCTGCGACCATGTTCGATATAACTTGCCGCCAACTTCTCTGCGTCAAAATCAATTTTTGAGATAAAAGATTTCACAACCTCTGGATCGATTGGGGGCTGCAGGTTTGGGTTGGCATTTGTTTTCGCTGGCAGATAGACTTGGCCCTTGTGCCCGAAGTGCCGCAAAAAGTTCTCCGCACCTTTTTTGGATGTCACGGTCTCCAGTTTTGCATCAATGAAGCGATACTTCTCGCCATAGAGCTGACGATAATAGGCTTGGCGGGCTTCCACCTCGGCGATATACCAAACCACATGACCCAACAGGCCAGCTGGCTTGAAGTGTTTGGCGGGGATGATGCGGTTCTGATAGCGCATATCCAGATACCATTGCCAGGGGACCGTCATGTTGTGGAAATCATGGCGATTAAGATAGCTCATGGCTTGGGAGAACCAATTGCGCCGAATGGCGACAAAGGTTACGTCTGAGGTGTCCGGCAACATTTCAAGGTTTTCAATCAAGCCGCATTTGGCCAAGGCGTGATTGGCCTCCACATACATATTGCATTGGGGCAGGAGTTGGAATTTCCGACGCCAGAAGGTCTTGACCCGCTCGTTATTGCCCCACTCATTGAAGGCCTGCATGATGCCAATGTCCTGGCTGCGCAAGCCGATATCTCCGAAATTGAGATACTCATGGACCGATGTGCAGTTGAAATTTACGTCAAACAGATCCGCCATCCAGGCGGTGCCGGTCCGCCCGGCGGTCATTGTGAATACGTATTTCGTCATCGGTTTCCTGCCTGAATGTACGCCGTATTTGGGGCCAGCCCTGTGTTCTAGCGTGGAGCCCATATGATGGCAAGTATGCCCCAAAGACGATGGTTTTTGGGGCGTTTACTCGGAATGTAGATTTCCTGTATAAGGCCTTTCGCCCTTACCCTGGAGCCTTCAGGAGCTGCCGAAATGTCAGGCACAATGCCCCCTAAAAAGCTTTCCCTTATTATTCCCTACCGGGACCGACAGGACCAACTACGGGCCTATTCAGATCATATTTTGAAGTATTTCACCCATGACAAGATTGACCGGGATATCCCAATTGCGGTGACAGTAGTGGAGCAAGAGGAGGGACTTCCCTTCAATATTGGAGCCATTCGAAACGTGGGTTTCGATCTCACTCGAGAGTTCGATTATCATTGTTTCCATGATGTGGATTTCCTGCCCATCTGGACAGACCATAGATATCCGGCCGGCCCTACACGACTGCTTTGGTTCGGGGCGGAGGTGCGCCCCCTGGAGCCGGGAAGCAAAATCGGAGCTTTTCACAAGAGAGATACTTATTTCTCAGGTGTTGTGATGTTCAATCGCGAAGACTTTGAGTGCGTCAATGGCTATTCGAACGAGTATTGGGGCTGGGGTTCAGAAGACGATGACATGCGCACGCGCTGCCAGCTTGAGCATTTGAAAATTCAACACCGTGACGGCTACTATCAATCCCTTCAGCACAAAAGTGAGGGATATACCTCTGACGGCGCTCTGAATGAAATTGGCCTGCAGAATAACGTAAAGCGCGAAGAAAAATTTCACGCCATGAAGAACGATGGAACCTACAAGACCGAAGGCCTGAGCTCTCTCCGCTATGAAGTTCTGGATATGTTTGAGCGGACTAAAATCGATGCCGACAAACGGCCCCCCAACCTCATCTCCTGGAAGCATGTGAAGGTTCGGTTGTTTCAGGGTGAAGGGGGTCAGAGCAAAGAGGCGGAGCCTCACAGGTCATGAAGTATGAAGCCGTATTGACAGAGAGCCAACGAGATCTGCTGGGCGTTCTTCCTTTCAATAACTTTTCTTATTCGGTCCACATATCTTTGAAGAACAATTACGTGTATCTGGAGACGCCAAAAGCAGGGTGTTCCACGATTAAGTACACGCTCGCACGTTTGGAACTCGAAGATCCTGAGTTTGTTTTTCCGGAAACCTGGATGCTGCATCATCGCAGCTTCTTTCCCACATTGTCGCCACTGCAAGTTGGTGATTTTGCCAAAGTGCTTGGATCGAAGAAGTTTTTCAAATTTTGTTTTGTGCGCAATCCGTATGAGCGCTTGTTGTCAGCGTACTTGGACAAGATTGCCCGGCCAAGCGAACAACGCACAGCTCTGGCACAACGCACTGGATTGAGACTTAATGACAAGGAAGGGATTTCGTTCTCGGATTTTGTCGATGTCGTTTGCGATCAGAGTCCGCGGGAAATGGACAATCACTGGCGCCCCCAGTATCACCAGACACTGCAAGACAAAGTCAAACATGACTTTGTCGGTCGAGCCGAATGCCTCAACGATGACCTGCTTGAAGTGGGCGGCAGATTGAATTGTAACATAGGACAATACTTGAAGATCGAACGTCAGCACGCGCAAGCGGCAGGAGAAAAGCTTGATGCCTATATGACGGCTGACCTTCAGCATAAAGTTTTCACAAAATTCGAAATTGATTTCGAGCATTTTGAATATGACTTCAGGTTACCCGCATGAGCACCGCAGATAATGGACATTCCAATGACGTTTGAAGATGCACTAAAAGACGCCTGCCAATCGTCTAACCGATTGCAGTTGGTATCACAGATGCTAAATGCGCTTGAGGCTAGAAGCGTCTGCGAGCTTGGCGTATGGGAAGGCGAGTTTTCCGAGCATGTCCTCAGGCAAGTGGCCAGCGTTGAGACATACTACATGCTCGATCCTTGGCGTCATTTGGATGACTGGAATAAGCCGTTCAACGTCAGTATGGAACGTTTTGAGGAAGTCTTTTCGAAAGCTGTGCATTGCACGGACTTTGCATCGGATAGGCGTCGCGTGCTTCGCGGCACGACCAGCGAAGTAATTGACGAAATTCCTGATAGTTCTTTGGATGCGGCCTATATCGATGCGGACCATACGTTTCGAGGTATCACGATTGATTTTGTAAGCATCTTTCCCAAACTGCGGGATGGCGGATTGTTATTGGGAGACGACTGTTTTGAGTCGATCTGGCAACATGGTGCAGACTATGAACCGACGGGCGTCTTCCCTATGGTGCTCTATCTGGCAGAAGCGTTCCAATGTGAACTCTACTTGCTCCCACATCATCAATTTATCGTTCGCAAGGTTGGCCGGAAGTTTAAGGTCGCAAACCTATCCGGTAAGTCCTATGCGAACACAAACCTGCTCGACCAGCTAAAATCACGCGTTTGATCTCGATACCCTGCAAACCGCCCCCCTAAGCCACGTCTGCTTTTGGCTCAATGCGGTCTTGGAGGACGTGTGCCTCGATGGCCAGGAAGAGCTCGACTGGATCGATTTTCTTGGAGACGCAATCATTCATTCCTGCAGCGAAACATTTTCCGCGATCAGCATCCATGACGTTGACGGTGACAGCAATGATGGGGATGCGACCAACAGGGCCGGGCAGGGCGCGGATCGCACTCTCGTTCTCAAGGGCGGCAATGTCATAATGCTTCTGCCTCCTAATTCAAGACGCAAGCCACACTTTGACCATTAAACAAAAGACCATGTCTAAAACATCGCCAAGATATTGATTTAGTGGTGAGCGATATTGGGATTGAACCTGGGCCCCCTGCCGCGCGAAGGCAGTCACTATGTTGATTTTCCATGATTTACAATTACTTCAGGAAAGCAACAGTGTGTGAAAATTAGCTCAATTGAAATGGTAGATCTGACAAAGAGATCACCGAAACGGGGGTGTGGGTTGAAAGTCGCAATTGTGATCCAAAAAGGGATGCTCCAGATCAAGCTCACAAAAATAGGATTAACTTCCATCACTCCCGCCAACGAATTCGGCGAGTGATAAATTGAATTGGCTCCCGGGAATAGGGCAGATGTTGTTCTCCGCCTAGTTCCGACTGTCTATCAGTCTCAGTGCTTCATTCAGGGCATCCTCGTCGGGAACGGTTACGTCCGGTGCAACGCCGATCCCGTCAATGCGGGTTCCGTCACTGAGATAGAAATCAGCTATTGGAATCCGAAGTGTGAAATCATGTGGTAGCGGAAAGAAATTGCTGTTCAGCATACGCCCCGCCGTGGTTTCCCCAACTAATGTTGCGCGGTCTGCCATTTTGATCATACCAACGGTTGCTTCGGTTGCGCTGCCAGAGCGTTCGCTGATTAAAACGTAGACATGACCGTCAAAGGTTGGGTCCTTGGGTTCAAGTCGGGCTGATATCAATCCGGTCTGTACCAGTTCTCCCATCATTTCCCGGCGATCACGGTTATTCATGAAGGGGCGGGCTTCGAGTTCTGCCAGGCTTGGCAAAGCATCATTTTGCTGCCACCAGCTATTGCCGAGAAAATAACCAAACACTCCGGGCTCCTGGAGCAGGCGAGCACCGACCGGGACAGCTGCTGTTGTACCGCCTGGATTCTCACGAAGATCGATGATTAGATTGCTTGCTTCGGACTGAATTGCGACGTTCATGACCGTGTCAATTTGCTCTTCTATTGCAAGGCCGAAGAAGGTGTCGATTGTAACAAGAGCAGTGTCCTCGTTCAAAGCTTCATAACGCGCAATGGGGCGGTCTTCGGCTTGCTCGTCGGCCTCTTCGAGCAGGCCATCCATCGTGTTTAGCGGGCGCAGAATTTCGAAGTGAGAGAAGAGCGCGCCATCCCAAACATTTTGAAAACCAACGACGAGATCAATATCGTCTTGAGCGTTGGATACCACCTCAGCAAAGCCCGCCTGGAAATTCACAAAAGCGGGATCCTGCAGAAGCCGAGGATCGTAGAACCACTGTTGCATGATGGCCGACATGGCTCCGTTTAACGAGGCGTAGTTACGCTCCAGAGAGGCTGCCTCGCTTTTGCTGAAATGCCAGTTCCCGGAGAAAGGGCCTGAGGCGATATCCGTTGAAAAATTGCCGTCGGGGCGGAGCATTGTTTCAAATGGAATTGGTTCGCCATCTCCAATGGAGACGAGCCCATTTATCCTATCAGTGGCATCTATTGAAATTGACAGGGCTATAGAATGTGTACGGGCAAGCCAAATGTCCCCGTCGGCCTCGAGCAAGAGAAGGGACTCAAGAGTACCGTAGTGGCCATTCTCAACTTGCACATGCCAATTGCCCGCAAGGTTTGTTTGCGCGTGGGCCATGGAAAAATTCAAGGTCATGGCTATACACAAGCACATGGCCAAGAGTGAAAAAATGTGCCGCATGGTTTTGTTTCCCTGTGTTGCTTGAGTAGTCGAACAAACAGGAGATGCGTTTGGCGGTGGGATTGGATGCAACGGCACGCATCGAAAAGGTTTGCATCCAAGATGCACCCGCCACGCATCTTACTCCCATACGCGGGGTAAATTCATCGACTAGCACCAGGAGTTTTCGGTCATGTTTGCCAAGATTTGGTGGGTTATCAGAACGCCCTTTAGGTTTGTACCGTGGCGCGTCTGGTTGGTAGGACTTGCCGTTGCGGCTTGGTTTGGGCGCGGGTTTCTATTGATCGTCGCTACCGTGATTGTCTTTCACCCCATTCCGGTGCCGCCCATTTTTCAGGGCGAACCGGAGACAGTACTGGAGGCGCGCACACAGGATATCCACCATTTCCGCCATGTCCGGCGCAACGAACGTTCACTTGACGAGATAGCACGCGCACGCTTTGACGCTGAGCTTGATCGCGTTCGCTCCCAGCTGGCCGAGATGACCGATGCGGAATTTCAACTGGGCCTGGCCCGCGTTCAGGCAACTATCGACAATGGCCATTCCAATGCTTCGGCGACGCGGATGGTTCAGCCGTTTCCGCGTCTTCCGTTACGGTCAACCTTTATGAATGAAGAACTGCGTGTCCTTCGTGTTCTTCCCGGCTTTGAAGAGTTGCTGGGCGCTCTTGTGACCCACATCAATGATGAACCAGCTCTTGAGGCTGCTTTCAGGTTTCGGGATGCTTTTGGAGGTAATGACGCATCGTTCTTGTCGATCGCACCTCTCTTTCTGGAAACACCAGACTTTCTAAGGGCGGTAGACTTGGACGGTGATGAGATCGTCTATCGTTTGGTGCTGTCAGACGGATCGATTGTCGAGCGTACCTTGACCCCGGTGGATCCTGAAGAGGGCGCACGGCGCAAGTATCCGGGCGGTCTTCCTTTGCCCGGGGCCGTTGAAAGCGAGCGTTGGGTCGGCTTTGCACCAGGCGGCGATGCCTTGCATTTGCGCCAGCCTGGTGCAGGGTATTGGATGCACTATCTTCCCGAACTAGATGCCGCCTATGTGAACTTGAGGTTCAATATTAGTGACGACAGTGGCGAAAGCCTTGTTGATTGGGTGCGGCGCACGACGGATGAATTGGCGGCGATTGGGCCGAAAGTGATCATTGTTGATCAGCGCTTCAATACTGGTGGTGATCTGACGCAGACCCATATTTTGATGACAGCATTGGGCGAAATTGTCGGACCGGATGGCCGGATTTATTTGCTGGCCAGCGGAAACACATTCTCAGCAGGCATAGTCAACATGGCGATGGCCAAGGATGGTGCACCTGACCGTACCATCATCGTGGGTGAAGAGATCGGCGATCGGCTTCAATTCTGGGCGGAAGGGTGGTGGTATTCACTACCTAACTCAGGTTTCCGCGCGCGTTACTCGACGGGCTTTTACGATCTACAGAACGGATGTGAAGGATTGTTCCGATGCCATTGGGGAAGTCGACATATCTTCCCGGTCATCGTGGATGATCTCGACGTAGATATTTCTGCTCCGCTGAGCTTTGAGGCCTATGCGGCGGGCCGCGACCCGGCGATAGAAGCCATCACCGCATTCGAAGCAGGGCTTCAGTCAGATTAAAATGGGTAAAATGGTGGGCGATACTGGGATTGAACCAGTGACCCCTGCCGTGTGAAGGCAGTGCTCTCCCGCTGAGCTAATCGCCCGAAGCCTCGAGAAGAGGCTTGGTCCTGCCGCGTGGGGCAGGGAGGCATCCCATACAGGGCTGAAGCCACTCGCGTCAAGCGGCAGCAGAGGGCCGCCTTAGACTTGAGGGATCAGCTGGGCGAGGGCCCCTGGGATTTCGTGATAATGGCTGACCAGGATGTCGCCGCCGAGATTTTCAGGAGGCACGTCCGTGTAGCCGAAATCCACCACGATCACGGGGATGCCTGCCGCCTTGGCGGTTTTCACGTCCGTATCACTGTCGCCAATCATCACGCAGCGGTTCTCATTGCCGCCCGCCCGGGAGATGGTCTGGGTCAGATGAGCCGGATCGGGCTTGTGGGCAGGCACGCTGTCGGCGCCCAGCACGGCAGGGAAGTATTTCAGCATGTCGAGGCGCTTGAGCAACTCCAGCGCGGGGGCTTCGCGCTTGTTGGTGCAAACCCCCAAGGTGGCACCAGACGCGATGAGGGCTTCCAGCACCTCAATTACCCCATCATAGGGGCGGCTGAAGCGGTCAATATTGACCCAATAATCTTCCAGCAATCTGTCGAGTAGGACATCCACTTGAGTCTCCACCGCTTCTGTTTCGATGCAGCGCAAGGCCTCCTCGATCATGATGCGCGCCCCGCGACTGACAAAGGGGCGCAGCTTGGTCAACTCCACCTGAGCATGGCCCGCTTCCTTAAAGGCCACGTTCAGCGAGGCGATGATGTCTGGTGCGGTATCGATCAACGTGCCGTCGAGATCAAAGATGACGGTCAAATCCGTCGGAAGGGTAGAGCTTTCCATCTTGGGCCTTGTTTGGGTCTCAATTCCATGGTCGATGCGCGCAGCCTTAGCACGATTGGCCGAGATGGGAACGAATATGTGTGAAAGCCCGCCCGAGCCTTGGCGATGGGCATCGAAATTTTGGGAAACAATTTGTTAATTCTTCGGGAAGGCCATGCGTGCAATGGTCCGGCTTGAAGTGATTTGAGGGAGTTAACCAATGGCGCAGCCCCAGATTCCGGAGATGGCGGCGATCATTCTAGCAGCAGGAAAAAGCACGCGGATGAAGTCCGCGCGCTCCAAAGTGCTGCATGAAATTGGCGGGCGCTCCCTGCTTCATCACGTGCTGGCGACCTGCGAAGAGGCGAAGCTTTCTCCTCAAGTGGTGGTAACCTCCCCTGATGGGAGTGATGTACGCAGTGCAGCCGAAGTATTTGGTGCTGCGACGGCGGTGCAGGACCCTCCGCTGGGCACCGGCCACGCGGTTCAGGCGGCCCAAGAAGCTTTGAAATCCCACGAAGGTGATGTGGCTGTTCTTTTTGGCGATACGCCGCTTATTGAGGCGGCAACTCTGGCCGCCATGTCTTCGGCGCGCAGGGCACGCGCGGATATTGTGGTACTTGGTTTTGACGCTGACGACCCAACGCCCTATGGCCGTTTGGTCATGAGTACTGATGGCAATCTTGAAAAAATCGTTGAGGCGAAAGACGCCACTGAGACTGAGCGCGCTATTGGATTTGTGAACTCCGGCGTGCTTCTGGCCGATGCGAAACAGCTCTTTGCACTTCTGGACAATGTCACCAATGACAATGCGAAGGGCGAGTATTATCTCACCGATGTGATTGGCCTGGCACGAGAGGCCGGGCTTACTTGTACGGCCATCAAATGTGATGAGGCCGAAGTGCTAGGCGTGAACTCGCGTAGTGACTTGGCTGCGGCGGAGGCTGCATTCCAAGACAAAATGCGCGGGCGCGCCTTGGGTGCTGGCGTGACTATGGTGGCCCCTGAAACAGTTTTCTTTAGCTATGACACGGATCTGGCAGCTGATTGTTGGATCGGGCCCAATGTTGTTTTCGGCCCCGGCGTAACAGTCGCTTCGGGCGCTACCATTAAATCCTTCTCTCATCTTGAAGGGGCAACGGTTGGCGCAAATGCAGACATCGGGCCTTATGCGCGATTGCGTCCCGGCGCTGATATCCAGACCAGTGCGCGTATTGGCAACTTTGTGGAAATCAAGAAAGCCACCATCGAGCCCGGCGCAAAGGTCAATCATCTCTCCTATATTGGGGATGCACGGGTGGGCCCCAAGGCCAACATCGGGGCAGGCGTGATTACCTGTAACTACGATGGGTTCAACAAATCCCTGACGGAGATCGGGGCGGGCGCGTTTATCGGCTCGAACTCGTCGCTGGTGGCACCGGTCAAAGTGGCTGATGGGGCCTATATCGGTTCAGGCTCGGTCATCACAAAGGCTGTAGAGGGAGACGCGCTGGCGTTGACCCGCGGCCCTCTCAAACAAATCAAAGGCTGGGCTGCGAAACACCGCGCCCGCAACACCAAGAAATCTGGAGACTGATCTCATGTGCGGTATTGTCGGCATTCTGGGCAAACAAGACGTGGCAAGCACCATATTGGAGTCGCTCCGTCGGCTTGAATATCGCGGCTATGATTCTGCGGGCATCGCCACGGTGGTCAATGGCGGCATTGAACGCCGCCGGGCTGAAGGAAAGCTGCGCAATCTTGCCAAGGCACTGGAGGCTGATCCTCTCACTGGTATTGCAGGCATCGGTCATACGCGCTGGGCCACGCACGGGGCGCCTACGGTGACCAACGCCCATCCTCATGCCACTGAACAAGTTGCTGTTGTCCACAACGGCATCATTGAAAATTTCCGCGCTCTGAAGAGGGAACTCAGCGACAAAGGTCATGAGTTCGAAACGGAAACCGATACGGAAGTCATCGCTCATCTGTTGACGGATTTTCTCGGGAGTGGATTGGGCCCTGAAGAAGCGTTCGAAAAAACTGTAGCCCGCCTGGAAGGGGCCTATGCGCTCGCCGTTCTCATTCGCGCTGACGCGGATGCAATGTTTGCTGCGCGGGCCGGAAGCCCCTTGGCCATTGGTGTTGGCGATGGCGAGATATTCCTGGGCTCAGATGCCTTTGCCCTCGCGCCCATGACAAACAAGGTCGCCTATCTGGAAGATGGCGACCTTGCAGTTTTGCGCCGGGATGGCATGAAGATCACCGATGAAGATGGTAACGAAGCTGTGCGGCCGGTTCAGACCGTCGATCTGGGGTCGGGTCTGGTGGACAAGGGCAATCACCGTCACTTCATGGCCAAGGAGATCTATGAGCAGCCGGAAGTGCTGGGCCATACGCTAGGTGGGTTTGTCTATCCCCAAGATCGCAAAGCCGAAGTGCCGGGCATGGATGTGGATTTCAACACTGTACCTCGTGTGACCATCTCTGCTTGCGGGACAGCCTTTTATGCAGCTCTTGTGGCGAAATACTGGTTTGAGCAAATTGCACACCTTCCCGTGGAAGTCGATGTCGCTTCCGAGCTGCGCTATCGTGAAGCTCGTTTGCCCAAGGGTGGGCTCTCGATCTTCATCTCCCAGTCCGGGGAAACAGCAGATACGCTCGCCGCTTTGCGCTATGCCAAACGGCAGGGCCAGCATGTGGCTTCCATCGTAAATGTGCCGCATTCGACCATCGCGCGGGAAAGTCATAGCGTTCTCAAGACCCATGCGGGGCCTGAGATCGGCGTTGCCTCGACGAAAGCCTTTACCTGTCAGCTTTCGGTTCTGGCAGCCATCGTGCTGACCGCTGCAAAACAGCGCGGCCTTGTGGATGACGCGCGTGAGCAGGAGTTGTGCAAGGCCTTGCTCGAAGTGCCGCGTCATATGGCCGATATTCTTCACCATACGGATCATTATGTGGAGGTGGCCCATGAGCTCGCGAAAGCGCAAGACATTCTCTACATCGGTCGCGGACTGACTTATCCCATCGCTTTGGAAGGCGCGTTGAAGCTGAAAGAAATTTCCTATATTCACGCCGAAGGCTATGCCGCCGGTGAAATGAAACACGGGCCTATCGCGTTGGTGGATGAAGATGTGCCGGTGGTCGTCATCGCCCCTTCGGATCGTTTATTTGATAAGACTGCTTCGAACATGCAAGAGGTGATCGCACGCGGGGGTAAGGTGCTTCTGATCAGCGACAAGCAAGGCATCAACAAAGCGGGTGATGGTACCTGGGCGCAGATCGAAATACCGGAAGTGGATAGTTTCGTGGCACCACTGGTCTATACGCTGCCGGTGCAGCTGTTGGCGTATCACACGGCTGTGGCAAAAGGCACAGACGTGGATCAGCCCCGCAACCTCGCTAAGTCTGTGACGGTGGAATAGAGGTTAGCACCGCTGTTTTCACCCAATTTTGTGGCCTCTGTTATCGACAGAGGCAGGGCATGCAGTTGTTAATAGTTTCAATCTAAGCTGCCCCCATGGAAAATGGCTTGAAATCTTCAGCGCATTTGCCAACGCCGGTGGCGGGGCCCGGCGAGCCATTGCCGAAATTTGTCTCAGCCGTTTCGTTCATACCGGATTCAGCCGAGGCCCAACGGGCTTATGCTCACTGGTCATCCCGCCCCAAATCTGCGAGCGGTGTACCGGCTTTGGCTGATTTTGACCTTTTGGAAATTCCCGACGCACTCCCCAGTTGCCTCTTGCTCGATCTCGAGAGCCCCACACGTTTCATGGTACGCTTGTTCGGTACTGGGCTCGTGGAGCGCTATGGCGGAGATCTTACAGGCGTCAATGCCTATGACCTTTTCGAACCGGTGGCTCAGGAGGCAGCTGAATATCGTATCAAGGTGCTACGAGAAGGGCCTGCTATTCTTCATTCCAAGAATGGTTTTAAAAACGAGAATAATATTCCACTTGTGACCGAATGGACGTTTTTGCCGCTTATTGGCGCAAGTGGCGATATTGACCATGCACTTGTTACTATTGTTGTCGTTGAGGCTGGGCCCTACTCAGATATGCTTACAATGAACGCCACAATTCACCATCGCCGAATCTACGAGCTCAATATCGCGGTACTTTGAGGTCAAGAGAAGATCTGCGACGGTAGATAGAGCTCAAAATCCGTAGTCATACCCAAAATCATGACGCAGGTTGCGGCGCAGAGTGCGGTGGAAAAAATCCAGGTCATCTCCCCAGAGGTAATCCTCAATCTGTGCTTCTTGCTTGCGCAGGATGCGTTCGGGAAAATCCGGGTCGGTCTTTTGCTCCATGGCATCCTTGGAAGAAGCGGCCACGGCGCGTTCAATGGTCTCGAGAGGAATGTCCAACCCAAAGTGCCTGAGT
>JAJFIL010000246.1 GCA_021774965.1 Alphaproteobacteria bacterium | reverse complement strand
GGTCTTGCTGTGGCCCAGAAGGGTGTCCAGAAGGATTCAAAGGGTAATGACCTTGGTTTGCCTGAGGCAGATCAGCTTGCCCTGAAGGCCCGCCTGGAACTGCCAAGCCCACGCCTGGCACTGGGACAGGCCCTTCGCACTATTGCCACCGCTGCGGTGGATATCTCGGATGGTTTGGTCGCAGATGCGGGCCACATTGCGGATGCCTCAAATGTCGGTCTTCAGATTGAGGCAGGGCAGGTGCCTCTCTCGGCACCGGCCCAGATGACCCTCGCAACAGGAAATGCGTCTCTCGCTGACCTTTTGACCGGGGGCGACGACTTTGAGCTGCTTTTCACGGCCCCGGGCTCCAAGTCTGTAGAGGTGATCGCCGCCGCCAAAGCTTCAGGTGTGGCGGTTACCCCCATCGGCGAAGTCAGTGCGGGGCCGTCCAAAGTATATGCGACGCTGAATGGGGCGGAAATGTCCCTGGAAAAGAGCGGATTTACTCACTTTTAACCAGCTCCCGCAAAGCGAGGTTAACTTGGCGCGTGCATACTGGCGTCCATGAGCAAGCTTGCGTTTTCATTTTTGGCAGGGTTTTTGGCGCTTTTAATCGGAGCGCCTGCATTTGCATTGCCGGGCAGCCTGCCCATCAGTCCTGATGCGGTGGGGGACGGCTATGTGCAGCTGGTCAGCAGCCCACCACCCAGCGATCATGAAAATTCTTCGTCATCCTCAAATGTGCCTGACAATAGCAATGGGCCTTTGGGCGGCACGCCGGGGGTTCAGCTTCCGGCACTGGTGGTTCCCATGTTTCAGGGACGGCGCCAGGCTGGCTATTTCTACCTCACCATGGCTCTCGAAGTGCGCGGGGATGACTGGGCGGTACGTGAGAAGGTGCCCTTTATCCAGGATGCGCTGGTGCGGTACGTCTACACTCACCCCATCTCGGCTGGCATGACCGAGGAAGAGGCCCTGGACCTTCTGAGCAGGGCTGTGGTGCAAATCGCTGCGGATATCATGCATAATGACCAGGTCATTGGCATTATCTACCGGGACGTTTCCACAGGGTTTTAGAGCCCCGTTAGAGCCCAAATCACCCTTTTTTTACTAGCTGTTGCGTTTGGCAGGGACTTTTGGCATGTTCCCGCGGCTTTCGTTCCGGAATCAATCTGAAGGTGGGGCCGGGGACGGGTCGAACAATCTAACACCTTCCAAGCAATGAAAAAAAGGACATCACAATGAACACGTTGTGGCTTGTGATCGCGTCGGGGTTTGTGGCGCTTATCTATGGGCTGTTCACCGCCCGCACCATTCTGGCAGCTAGCCCAGGGAATGAGCGCATGCAAGAAATTGCAGCCGCCATTCAAGAAGGGGCGAACGCCTACCTCTCGCGCCAATACACGACCATCACTGCGGTGGGCGTTGTTGTCCTTCTTCTTGTAATTTATCTGCTGGGATGGAAAGTCGGTCTCGGCTTTTTCATCGGCGCCGTCCTTTCGGGCGCTGCCGGCTTTGTAGGCATGCTGGTTTCTGTTCGCGCCAATGTGCGTACGACTGAAGCAGCTCGCACCAGCCTCGCCAAAGGTTTGGACATTGCGTTCAAGTCTGGCGCTGTTACAGGCATGTTGGTTGCTGGCTTCGCGCTGATCGGTGTTGCAGGCTATTACGCCATCCTGACCGGCCCCATGGGCCACGTTGCAGGCGACCGGGTTCTGGTCGACGCACTTGTTGCCTTGGGCTTTGGCGCATCTCTGATTTCCATCTTCGCCCGTCTCGGCGGCGGCATCTTCACCAAGGGTGCAGACGTTGGCGGTGACATGGTCGGCAAGATCGAAGCTGGCATGGCCGAAGATGATCCGCGTAACCCTGCTGCTATCGCAGACAACGTTGGCGACAATGTGGGCGACTGTGCCGGCATGGCCGCTGACTTGTTTGAAACCTACGCGGTGACCATTGTGGCCACCATGGTTCTGGCGTCGATCTTCTTTACTGCCATGGGAACTGAAACCGTCAATGCCATGATGCTTTATCCGCTGGCCATCGGCGGCACCTGCATCATCACCTCCATCATCGGCACCTATTTTGTCCGTCTGGGCAAAAGCCAGAACATCATGAATGCGCTCTACAAAGGCTTTATCGCCAGTGCCGTGTTCTCATTGATCGCTCTGTGGCCCGTCACCGAAGCGGTGATCGGCATGGGAAGCTCCTTCAGTGTTGGTGGTCATGAGTTTACCGGCCAATCCCTCTACATCTGTGGCGTGATTGGTCTTGTGGTAACAGGCCTGATCATCTGGATCACTGAATACTATACCGGCGTGGACCACCGTCCTGTGAAATCCGTTGCTGAGGCTTCGGTCTCCGGCCACGGCACAAACGTTATTCAGGGTCTTGCTGTTTCCCTGGAAGCTACAGCCCTTCCGGCACTGGTGATCATGGTTGGTATTATCACCACCTATTCCCTGGCAGGCCTGTTCGGGATTGCCATTGCGGTTTCCACGATGCTGGCTCTTGCCGGAATGGTCGTGGCGCTCGATGCCTTTGGTCCTGTAACGGATAATGCCGGCGGTATTGCTGAAGGTGCAGATCTGCCGGAAAGCGTTCGCAAGACAACCGATGCTCTGGATGCTGTGGGTAACACCACAAAAGCTGTGACCAAAGGTTACGCCATTGGGTCAGCTGGTCTGGGTGCCCTGGTGTTGTTTGCTGCGTATACGGAAGACCTGGCATACTTCGCCGGGAATGCTACCAGCGAACACTTCAGCTACTTCCTGGGTGTTGTACCGAACTTCAGCCTGACCAACCCATGGGTTGTTGTCGGCCTGCTGTTTGGCGGCATGTTGCCGTACCTCTTCAGTGCCATGAGCATGCAGTCTGTTGGCCGCGCCGCTCAAGCGATCGTTATTGAAGTGCGTCGTCAGTTCAAGGAAAAGCCAGGCATCATGGACGGCTCCGAGCGTCCTGATTATGCCCGTGCCGTGGACATGCTAACCAAGTCGGCAATCCGGGAAATGATTGTTCCTTCCTTGCTGCCGGTTTTGTCCCCTATCGTGTTGTTCTTTGTTGTGGCCAATGTGGCAGACAAGTCTGCTGCGATCTCGGCCCTCGGCGCCATGCTGTTGGGTGTGATTGTAACAGGTCTCTTTGTGGCCATTTCCATGACCGCTGGTGGCGGTGCGTGGGACAACGCCAAGAAGTACATCGAAGATGGAAACTTTGGCGGCAAAGGCTCAGACGCTCACAAGGCAGCTGTGACCGGCGACACCGTTGGCGATCCTTACAAGGATACAGCTGGTCCTGCAGTGAACCCAATGATCAAGATCACGAACATCGTGGCATTGCTTCTGCTGGCCGTGCTGGCTCACTAACAGAGCTTAAATCGAACAAAGAAAAGGCCGCGGGAGAAAATCTCTCGCGGCCTTTTTTGATGCGAAGTTTGAATTCTTATTGAGGCGTTGGGATCGTCGAGCGTCCCACATTGCCCAGCAACTGCTCAAGAACGGTTAGCTCACGACCACGTGTCGGGGTTTCGCGATTGGAATAGCTGACCACATAGCCATCTTCCATTCCGAAGTGTGCAACGTCGGAGACATGGTTGTTTTCATCGAAATAGATAGCCACCACTTCGCGATTGATGACCTCTTCCTTGAAAAAGGCCAGCCGCTCATGGCGAGAGCGGATGTAATACCAGGCGCTGTCGTCAAAGGTGCCCACCGTGGAGGGCGAGCCCAGGCTCTGTTGAACCGTTTGGCGCGAATCGATACCGATTTCCACTTCGGCCAAATCTTCTGCATTGGGCACATAACCGCGGCTATGTTCAATCTTCGAGCACCCGGATAATCCAAGTGTGCCGACCAAAACAGTGGCCAGGGCCAAGTTGACGCCTTTTGGAGGCAAATTCCACATACGTATCTACTCCGGCAAGAAATTCGCTAGGGCGTTGACGTAGCGCTTGTGTGCGCCTAGTTCAAGCGCGCAATTGCTGACTTTTTGAAAAGAGGCTGATCGGGAAATGCTTGGGTGGATTGGGGAGAGGTTCGGTTCGGGCCGAAAAACGCGCAAAAGCGCCGAAAAGCTGCTGATCGCGGTCTTGGATCAGGCCCGCCAGCCCGTTTTCTACAAAAAAGGCGGGGTGTCTGATTCAGTTACCGGGCGCTTTGATTTGATCGTGCTTCATGCGGTTTTGGTCATGCGGGCGATTCAGCGAGACCCTGAACTCGCTGCGCTCAACCAGGAGTTCCTGAACAGTTTGTTTCAGACCATAGATGATAGTTTTCGCGAGATGGGCGTGGCTGATATGCGCGTTCCCCGCAAGGTACGCGAAGCTGCTGAGGCCTTCTACGGTCGGCTGAACTCCTATGAGGAAGCAATCTCCCAAGGAGGCTTTGAGCCCCTTGAGGCCGCCCTGAAGAGAAACCTCTATGGGGACCAGCCGCCCAGCGACGCGATAGTCCACGCCTTTGCAACCTATGTCATCGGATCCATGGGAACTTTAGCGATTGTTTCGGCCGGTCAATGGAAAGCTGGAAAGCCGGTTTTCGCGACCCCCAGGTTTGGAAAACACAAATGAGTGATAATGAGATAACTCACCAAGGCGCCAGTGGATTGGAATTCTCTCGCCCTGTCCGAATAAGCGACATGGGCAAGGCAGGTCTGGAATTTCCCACAACCGCAAGCGAGGCAGAACGGGCGGCCTTGGCTAAACGACTGGGTGTCCTCAGCCTGAACGATTTGGAGGTCCAAATCCGGGTCCAGCATTGGCGCAAGGGCGGTGCGCAGCTGACGGCCCAAGTCAAAGGGAACTGGACCCTGGAATGCGTGGTCAGCCTAGAGCCTTTTGACCAGTCCTTTGAAGATACCCTAGAGGTTCAATACGCTGACCCCAGAGACAAGATCCTTATGCCGGGAGACGATGGAGAGCTGATTCTTGATCCCTCTAACGACGATATTCCTGAGATAGTGGAAGGGGGCTCTTTTGATGTGGGGGAGGCGGTGGCTCAGCATCTGGGGTTGATCCTGGATGCTTACCCACGGAAACCGGGGGTGGGTTTTGCGGATATCGACACTGAACCCAAGGAAAAGTCCCCTTTTTCGGTCCTTGAGGGTTTTAAGACCGCGGCGAACGACGACGCTAAGGATGACTGAAAACTGTGTTCACAAGGGGTGTTGTAATCCACGGTGAAATCTGTATGTTCCGCGACCTAAACGCCCGAGCGATGCATGCGGCCCCAAAAAGTCCGCGCCGCCGGGTAATTGAGAAGAATCAGTGAGATAGACCGATGGCAGTTCCTAAAAGTAAGATCACAAGCGCTCGACGCGGTATGCGGCGCTCCCACGATGCACTCCGTGCTGTATCCGTCAACGAGTGCCCAAACTGCGGCGAGACCAAACGTCCGCACCACATTTGTGCCTCATGCGGATTTTATGATGGGCGCGAAGTCATTGAGGCTGAAGGCTCGCTCTGAGGCCTTTAGGTTCGCGGGGGGCGCTACGTGAGCCAACTTGTCCATATTGCTGTTGATGCCATGGGAGGCGATGACGCCCCCGGGATCGTTCTTGATGGCTGCGCAATTTCAAGTGTGCGGCATCCGAACGCGCGCTTTTTGCTGTTTGGTGATGCTGCAAAGATCCAGCCGCACCTCAATCGGCACAAGGGCCTCGAGAAGGTCTGCGAAATCCACCATACACCGGACGCCATCCCCATGGATGCCAAGCCCGCTCAAGCGGTGCGGCAGGGGCGTAAATCTTCCATGGCAATGGCTATTACCTCGGTGAAGGTCAAGCGGGCCCAGGCCATTGTATCAGCGGGCAGCACAGGTGCCCTGATGGCAATCTCAAAGATCCGCCTGCGGACATTTCCCGGCGTTGCGCGCCCGGCCATTGCAGCCATCTTTCCAACCCAGCGTGGCGAGACTTTGGTTCTTGATGCGGGTGCCAATGTTGATACGGACATCAAACAGCTCGTTGATTTTGCTATTCTGGGCGAGGGCTTTGCCCATGTTGTGCTCAACCGAGAGCGGCCAACGGTTGGCCTGCTGAACGTTGGCTCTGAAGATGTAAAGGGCAACGAGGTGGTCAAGGCGGTGGATGCTCTCTTGCGGGCCTCTGAACTGCCTATGGAATATGTTGGTTATATTGAGGGCGATGATATTGCGGCTGGTGCGGTGGATGTTGTTGTCACCGATGGCTTTACCGGGAATATCGCGCTGAAGGCTGCAGAAGGCACCGCAAAGATGGTCGCGCATTATTTGCGCAGCGCACTTACAAGCTCGCCTCTTGCCAAATTGGGCGCATTACTTGCCTCTGGCGGCCTTAAGATACTCAAAGAACGGATGGACCCCCGAAAATCCAATGGCGGGGTGTTTCTGGGCCTGAATGGCTTGGTGGTGAAAAGCCACGGCGGAACAGATGGGCTTGGCTATGCTGCTGCCCTGGATTTGGCCATTGACCTTGCCGGGAGCGATTTTGGTTCCCATATCACTGCAGCGCTGGAAAAAGTAAAAGACAAGGTGGACGCTGCCGACGAAGCCCTGAAGGCAGCGAAGGTAGAAAAGAAGACACCGAAACCCGAGGATAAAGTAACGCCGTGAGTAAACTGCGAGCTGTTCTGGTCGGCACTGGCACTTACCTGCCAGCGCGCGTTATGACCAATGATGACTTGGTGAAGTTGGTTGATACCACCGATGAGTGGATCACGGCACGCACGGGCATTAAACAGCGCTACATAGCCGCTGACGGAGAATTTACCTCAGACCTTGCGATCAAAGCTGCAAATATTGCGCTGGACGATGCTGGCCTTAAAGGCTCTGACATTGACCTCATCGTACTGGCCACCGCCACGCCGGATCAAACCTTCCCCGCAACAGCGGTGCGCGTTCAAACCGCTATTGGCATGAACCATGGCGCTGCCTTTGATTTGCAGGCTGTCTGTAGCGGTTTCATCTATGCCATGGCGACGGCTGACAATTTCATCAAGGCAGGTCAGGCCAAGCGGGTCATGGTCATTGGCGCGGAAACCTTCAGCCGTATTCTGGATTGGGAAGACCGAACCACGTGCGTTCTTTTTGGCGACGGGGCAGGCGCCATGATCTTTGAAGCACAGATAGGCGAAGGCACCTCAGAGGACAAGGGCATCCTGACAACTCATCTTCATTCGGATGGGCAATATTGCGATTTGCTCTATGTGGATGGCGGGCCCTCATCGACCCAGACCGTTGGTCATTTGCGCATGAACGGCAAGGAAGTCTTCCGTCATGCCGTCAAGAACATCGCCGAAGCTATCAATGACTCCCTGACCGAAGCCGGCCTTGAAGCAGAAGACATCAACTGGTTCGTGCCTCATCAGGCCAATCAACGCATTTTGGACGGCACGGCCAAACGTCTGGGCATTGGCAATGAGTGCATCGTCTCAACCGTAGCTCAACACGGCAACACGTCTGCTGCATCCGTTCCTTTGGCCTTCGATGTGGCCCGCAAGGATGGGCGCATCAAGGATGGGCAATTGGTCCTGATGGAAGCCATGGGTGGCGGCTTTACCTGGGGCTCTGCATTGGTGCGCGTCTAGATCCTTGCCGGGGTCTGCGTGTCTGAGTCGCAACGGGCAAGCTGATTCTCTCAAGGTTCAAGCCATCCCTTTGATTTATTTAGGTTATTGACGTTTGAAGTCTAGCCTCTTACGGTTCCCTGAAATTCGGGGAACCAACAAGGGATGCTTACCCATGTCTGATCGTACTTTGACACGCGCTGATCTTGCGGAAGCTGTCTATCAAGAGGTCGGATTATCACGAAGCGAGTCGTCTCAACTGGTGGAATCAGTGCTCAATGAGGTTGCTGACACGCTGGTGAAAGGCGAAACGGTAAAGCTCTCTTCTTTCGGCTCCTTTCAGGTGCGGGAAAAGGGCGGACGCATAGGCCGCAACCCCAAGACCGGGGAAGAGGTGCCTATTGATCCACGCCGGGTTCTTGTCTTTCGCGCCTCCCATGTCCTGAAGGACCGGATCAACAGCGCCTTGTCGGCCAAAGCTGCGGAGTAAAAAGCCGACTACAGGAGCGATGCCTTGCGAGCTGCATCAAAATCACCGGATGCATTCCGGACTATCAGTGAGGTTGCCAGTGACCTGGATGTGCCTCAACACGTTCTCCGTTTCTGGGAAACGAAGTTTTCTCAAGTCAAACCGCTAAAGCGGGCAGGGGGGCGGCGCTATTATCGCCCCGAAGACCTGAATCTGCTGCGGGGCATTCGTACTCTTCTGTACACAGATGGATTTACCATCAAAGGTGTTCAAAAGGTCCTGCGAGAGCAGGGCGTTCGCTATGTTATTGAAACAGGTCGCATGCTGGGTCAGGACGATCGTCCCTTGCCCGTCAGCCATAGCGGCAGCGTGGATGCAGCACCGGAAATCATTCTGGAAATTGATCCACCCATAAGCGAACCACAGGTAGCTCTCGCTGAAACAGCGATCGATGCCAGCGTGGACGACGAGCCGAAAATAGATCTCTCCGCGGAGGTGTTGGAGGGCGAAATCGAGGAAAACGAGGCCCAGCTCACAACCAGGCAGAGAGCTACGCTAGAATCTATTCTAGAAGAGTTGATGGAGCTTAAATTCAACCTAGACGGAGCCAGAAAAACCCTCACCACGGGCAACAGTCCTCGCCAGGAAGACCTTCTTCAGGAGAGCGAAATTCACAACGTTGCGTAGGTTTAGTCGATCCTTCCTGAGGGGCTAAAAAAGGGCGGAAATCCGCCTTGCTCCCGAGGGGGGGCAGCGATATAGTCCGCGCCTTCCTGAAGGTCGGAGCGTAGCGCAGCCTGGTAGCGCACTTGTCTGGGGGACAAGGGGTCGTGGGTTCGAATCCCGCCGCTCCGACCATCAGTGAAGTATTAGAAATTACCTACAGTGTGCGACGTGTCACAGAGTGCCCCAAAATGGCACATTTTGTGAGTTAGCCTGTGATCGTCACCCATTGGTCATCTTCAGTTCAGGCACTATTTGATAGGTATCAAGCCAAGGAAGGTCGGGGATGGCCTGGGTGTTGAGCGAGCTGAATTCAGCTCGTTTGATTGGGTACTTTCGCTGGATAATGAAAATGAAAAGAATGTTGGTAAATCACGATGGTGGGGCATCGGCGCCCCTGGGGCAGTGGCCTCTGGCAGGTGCGCGAATTGATGCAGCCAATATCACAGACCCTGCTGCTACGAAAAGCAGGCAGCTCGCACGCCTGTTGACGTGGACAGTTGCCGGGCTTCTGGCTCTGGGAATTTCATCCTCTGCAGATGCCTCCCAAGAGCGGTTGTATTTCTGGGGCTTTGGCGGCGTTGAGCAGTTAGACATCCTCACGGACGATGATGAGGCATCTGGGTCCACCTCCAATCTTGAAACAGGAATAGTGGGTGAGGGCGCCCTGCGGTATCGCAATAACTATGCGGCCCTTCAAAGCATTCGTCTTGAGACCAACGTTCGTGCTGAACATTTCCCTGACCATGATGATCGTTCCACCGAGCGTGTTCGCTTCCGCGCGGAGTGGCGCACCTGGTTTAGCGAGGCACGGCAAACGGAGCTTCGCTTGCGCGGAGAATTCGAGCACAAGCTTCGGGATTCCGACTGGCTTACCAACCGTATCAGAGGCCAAGCGGAACTACGCCATGAGTTGAACGAAGAACATCTTGTTTTTGGGCGTGGCCAGATTACGGATCGTGACTACAACGACGACCGGTCTGTGGGATTGGATCATGTTCGCTATTTGGGTGAAGTTGGGCGTGAATGGACCCCAT
>JAJFIL010000245.1 GCA_021774965.1 Alphaproteobacteria bacterium | reverse complement strand
TCCGGCGGCACGGGCTCGGGTAAGACAACTTTGCTCAATGCTGTATCCCGTTATATCGGTGAGACCGAACGGGTCGTCACCATTGAGGATGCTGCAGAGCTGCAGCTGCAACAACGGCACGTGGGGCGCATGGAAACCCGCCCACCGAATGTTGAGGGCCGCGGAGAGATTACACAGCGGGCGCTGGTGAAGAACGCCCTGCGGATGCGCCCGGATCGTATTATCGTCGGCGAGGTCCGCGGCGGTGAGGCATTCGATATGCTTCAAGCCATGAATACCGGTCACGATGGATCAATTACCACTGTTCACGCCAACACCCCACGAGACGCATTGGCTCGGTTGGAACAGATGGTCAGTATGGCGGACGTTTCTTTGCCGTCGCATTTCGTTCGTAGTCAGATTGCCACGGCCCTGGATGTGGTCGTGCAGATCAAGCGTTTTTCTGATGGAGTTCGGCGAGTGATCGCTGTGGGGGAGATCACAGGAATGGAGGGGGACGTTATTACCCTCCAGGAAGTATTTCGGTTTCGCCAGACCGGCGTAGAAGCAGACGGCAGGATTGTCGGCCAGTTCGAGCTGACCGGCATTCGGCCCAACTTTCTGGACCGCTTCGAGGAAAACGGCATCAATCTTCGCCTACCCCAAGGTTATCGAGGGTAAGGCCAAGGCCGTTACCAGCAAGAGAGGTGTCACAGTGTCCACGATCATCATAACTCAGCTGATCTATGTTCTCGTATTCATTGCCGTTCTGCTTGCTGTGGAAGGGGCGTATTTGATGTCGCGCAGCATCTCGCGCTCGCACCAGGCTACAGAGCGACGCATGCGAGAGGAAATGTCTCAACCGACCCGCAGATCGCAAAGAAAAGTTCATCGTCATCAGAAGACCGATTACGGACCTGTCTCTGCGATCATCGTAAAAGTGTTTCCGGCCATCAGCCCGTATCTGGCGCAGATACAAGGCGGCCGCATTTCACCTGCCATCGCTGCTTCCTTTGGGTTTATTGCGGCTATTGTTCTGGCGATTATTTTGCAGCTTCTCTTTAACCTGCCGATGTTTGCCGCCCTTGGTGCAGGCCATCTGGTGGGTCTGGGCTGTCCCATGGCGGTGGTCAGCATAATCATCTCTTCTCAGCGGCAAAAACTAACTGAACAGCTTCCCATTGCCATTGATCTGGTGGCACGCGGTCTGGAAGCAGGACACCCGGTCTCTGTTGCCCTTGGAATGATCGGCACTGAGTTGGAGGCTCCCGTCGGCCCTGCCTTCAAACAGGCGCTGGAGGAAGTTAACTTTGGTCTGGACCGCAAGATCGCCCTCAACAATCTGGCGACAAAATATCCAGATACAAACCTGCGCTTTTTTGTGGCGGCCCTTGAAATGCACCGGGAAACCGGTGGGGATTTGGCAGGCGTTTTGCGCAATCTCAGTACCGTGATCAGAAAGCGTGAAAACCTGCGCAAAAAGGCGCTGGCGCTCTCTGCGGAAGGGCGGATGACGGCCTTCCTTGTGGGCGGTTTACCTTTTGTCGTGATAGCAGCCATCGTCAGCAGAAATGCCGAGTATTATACCGATGTCTTCGATGAGCCCAGCTTTTGGCCCATGATGGCACTGGCGTTTATTCTGTGGGCTGCCGGGATTACATCAATCTGGCGCATGACAAACATAAAGGTATAAGGCGTGGCTGGTCTGTCGTTCATGGAGCTTGGCGTTCTTGCCGCAGTTTTCGCGGCTGTTATTGCGACTGTGTTTGGCGTGGCTGGCCTGATGCGCCCGGAAACTGCAGGCGACAAATTCCAACAGAACCGCGCCAAGGCAAAAGCCCAGGCCGAAGCAAAAGCCAAAGCGGCAAAGGCCAAATCTCGCATGTCACCGGGGGACGCGCTGGCCAATCGCAGTGACCTGCCGCCCGCGCTTCAGATTCTTGAACCGTTCCAGCGCAAACTGACCCAGTCCGACCCCAACCAAGTGGGAGAGACCCGGCAGGCGCTGATCGAGGCGGGCTTTCACGAGCAGCAGGCTGTGGATATCTTTTTCTCCACCCGGCTTGTTCTGGCCATCGTGCTGGCTATTGGGGGCAGCATTTTCCTGTTCCTGTTTCCAACGGCTCTGGACAGCTCTCAGATATTGATTGCCGTGTTGGGGGCATCAGCATTCGGATACTATCTACCGCTTCTGTGGTTGCGCTGGCGCATTTCCCAGCGCCGTAAAGCCTTTTCCATTGGGCTTCCAGATGCGTTGGACATGATCCTTGTAGGCGTGCAGGCTGGCTTGTCATTGCCAGCGGCCCTGCGTCATGTTGTGGAAGAATTTGGAACTGTACACCCGATAATCGTTGAGCAGTTCATGATGGTGTCTCTGGAATTTCAAGCTGGCATGAGCCGGTCCGAAGCTTTGGACCGCATGGCAAAGCGCATGCGCGTGCCAGAGGCGCGTGTCTTTGCGACCATGGTCTCTCAGGCTGAAAGCCTTGGCACACGCATGAGCGATACGCTTTTGGTGATCGCCGAAGAGATGCGTACAAACCGTGAATTGCTTGCCGAACAGAAAGCGGCAGAGCTTCCTGTCCGCATGTCCCTCCCGCTGGTTTTGTTGGTTTTCCCGTGTTTATTCTTGGTTATCATGACCCCTGTTGTGATAAGCATCATGAGGACTTTTTCCGAACTTGCGAGGTAAAAGGGATGCACCGGTACCCCCCGCGCCGGAGAATTCTGTCGCGATTTGCGGCGGTATCTCTAGTGTTTTCCGCTCTTGGCGCTTGCGCCACTGTCACTCCTGCAGCCCTTGATGAGGCCGCGAACCGAAGCTCTGCTGATTCGCTGGAGCAGCTGCTGGGCGAGACTTCAGTCAGTGAAGCGACAACCAATGCCAGCAACCTGGAACGGGCCTGGAGACTGGTTGAAGCTCGCGATTGCGAACAAGCCATGCCCCTCGCGGTTAGCGTTCTCCGCAATGACCACGAAGACATGGATGCCCGTCTGGTAGTTGCCGAATGCGCAGTGATTGATGACGACACGCAGAGTGCTGAACAGCATTATGAGCAGATCCTCGCAGAGACGCGAGAGCCGCGGGCGCTGCGAGGGCTTGGTGTCATTCGTGCCAGGGAAGGGCGCTATGACGAAGCGCAAGTCTTGCTAGAGGAAGCCGTCTCCGTCGGGCCGAACGATTGGCGCACCTGGAATGCCCTTGGTTTTATCTCCGATGTTGAGGGCGATTGGGTCAATGCTGCGGATGCCTATCAGCGGGCGGCGGGGCTGGCTCCGGGCGAGGCACCACCGCTCAACAATCTGGGGCTCTCCTATCTTCAGCAGGGCCAGACAGAGGCTGCTATTGGTGCCTTTACCGAAGCCATGATCCGGGAGCCTGATTTTGATCCTGCCGGTGAAAATCTTCGCATGGCATTGATCTTTGATGGGCAGTTGGAAAACGCGCTTTGGGGTCTTCCAGAGGAACGTCGCCCGGTGGTTCTGAACAATGCAGGCATCGTTGCACGTTCCCAAGGGGATATGGAACTGGCAGCTACTTTGTTCCAGCGCGCCCTGGATGAAAGTCCTGTTTTCTATGAGCGGGCTTTTAACAATCTACGCGCCCTTAACCTGAATGCCGCTAGCGAGCCGGAGCCAGCAGCGGTTGATTAGCCATGTGCCGCTTTGGCTGACAATTGCATTGATGCTCGTCATCGGTGCTGCAACTGTTTCAGATATCCGCACTTACAAAATACCAAACGCCTATCCGATTGGGGTGTTGGCGTTGTTCCTTGTCAGCATCCCGTTCTCCGGGTTTGATCCTATGACGTTTGGTTTGCACATTGTTTCGGGCATCATTGGATTTATGCTGGGCTTTGTCCTGTTTGCTTTCAAGCTGATGGGGGGCGGAGACGTAAAACTGTTTGCCGCGATTGCCTTGTGGGTGCCCTTAAGCCAGCTGACGGCGTTCACCGTGGCTGTGACTTTTTCAGGCGGGATCCTGGCCGTGGTTGTTTTGGCCGCGCTCTGGATCAAACGCAAACGATCTGGCGAGGATACGGGCTCTCTGAGCCGCGCCCGTATTCCCTATGGTGTGGCGATCTTTGCCGGATCGCTTGTCATTGCAGCGGTGGCCCATCTCTAAAGCGGCCACTGTCAGCACCTGCTTTAGTCTTTCAGTCTGTCCACAATCCAGTTTGACATCATGGGCAGCAGGGCAGGGTGTTCATCAAAAAGCGGGTACCCATGTGCATCGCCTTTGTAGAACAATAGAGCCGTTTCCGGGTTCTCATTATCCGCAAAGGCGCGTGGAAACGTGTCCGCCACTCTGTTCTCAATACCGGCACCATCGTCTTCACTGCCGACAAATAGGACCGGCAATTCAGAGTGAGCAACCAGGATGGCCTCCCGGTCCCGTCCGATACCGGATGAGAAAAGCACCAGTCCGGCAAAGGCTTCACTGCGCCCCACAAGTTCGACTGCTTCAACACCACCGCAACTGGCACCGGCCAAAACGGTCTCACCATTGGCAGCACCAGCACGGTCCTGCAAAAAGGCGAGTGTCGCATCTACATCGCTTGGCCAATGGGCGCGGATGGGCCGGATTTGTGCAAAATATTCATCGCGACTGGCAGCTGTTTCCCGTAAAGACGCGATTGAACCTGCCTCAGTAAGACTTTCTCCATAGCCACGCGAATCCAGGCTCAATACGTGAAGTCCGTGTTCGGAAAGTAGATCGCCAAGCCTTTCATACATCGCGCGCGTTGCGTTGCATTGATGGAGCAAGAGAACAGCACCGGCACCGGATACGCCTGGCCAATAGGTTGCCGTCAACTCAAAGCCATCTTCAGCTTCAATTGAAACTGTTTGCGGTTCAGCGGCCAGCGCCCCCACCTGCATAAGCAGCAGTGCGGAGATGGCAAGTAGCAGTGTTCTCATAGAAATAGTCCTAGAACGGATTAAGGGTGTAGCCCATTTGTTGAAGTTGAGCGTGTGCCGTCATAGCTGAAAGGGCCATGATAACGCCAGGCAAAAGGTCTTCGTTGCCAACATCGTGATACGCCGCAGACTGTCCGCACACATATATATCGACACCGTGTGCCAACAGCACTTCGATGATCGCTGCATTGGCATTGGAAACACCATGTAGAGGTTCATAGACTTCGTCGTGGGTCATCCCCTTCGTTGCCGTCCCGTGGATGACAAAAGCGAGATGAATGTTCTCCGGTGCCACACCAGCAGCCACATGCATATTGATGAAACGTGCCGCGCTATCGAGGCTGCGATTGATCTCACCTGGTTCGGCTTGCGTGTCCACGTCAAAGGCGACGTGTAACTCAATGCCTTCGGCAAGGGGAAATTCGTTCTCGACGTCTGCAATGCGTCCGTATTCAGGAATTGCAGGACCAGGATGGAAGGCGTCGCGCCCGGCATAGCTTGATGTGCTCATGGTCAATAAAACAGCTCCTAATGCGGCATAGACGATCGGTTTCATTTCTTCCTCCAGGGTTTAGGATTTTGGCTCATATCACCATTGCACACTGATCATGGGCGGCCCTGGCGTGGATATAATTTGTTAGCCCATCCCTAGCATGTTCGGCCCAGCGAGGCACGGAGCAGGTGTGTGAGCGCGCGTATTGGCTCTAAACAAGCAGCTTCAGATGCGAAGGGCGTAAAAATTTCTAAAGCGTAAGGAGCAGAAAACCCAGCAAATCAGCGAAATATGTGGTTACCATTTATTTAATTAATGGTTGTAAAACTATCTTTCAACTCGTTCTTAATTGCGTTGTGGTCCAATTGCTACGCGGGGAAGTTGGTGATGCTGCATCACTGGAAATCCAGAAGACAAAGTGAATATGGCTGGTTTAGGGAACATCACGGTACTTGTCGTTGACGACAATTTTCACATGATTTCGATCGTGTCGACCATCCTGAAAGGCTTTGGGGTGGGGCATGTGCTAACTGCCAAAGATGGGGCAACGGCCCTTGAGCTAATCTCAGCGTCTGATGTGGATATCATCTTTACCGACTATCGAATGGACTTTCTTGATGGGGAAGAACTTGTTCGCCTTATCCGTAACAGTGGCGATAGCACCAATCGTTTCATCCCGATCATCATGCTCACGGGATACTCAGAGCTTAAAAAAGTCAGAGCTGTGCGCGATGCAGGCATAGATGAGTTCGTGCGCAAACCTGTTACGCCCAAAGAGATCTATGCAAAAATGGTCGCTGTTGTGAACAGGCAAAGGCCGTTCGTTAAGTCGCCAAGCTATTTCGGGCCGGACCGCCGCCGCCAAAACAAACCGCTTGGGGGACGCGCAGACAGGCGCAAGAACGACTGAGTTAGAACTTCAGTTCTCCCCCCGACTGATTGCTTGATCTATTCTACTTCAACAGGTTCCAACAGCTGAATGTAGCGAGCGGATGTTACATTCCACTGAAAGGCATCCATGTTGAGCTCGTAGGTGCTGTCAACGCCGATGGCATCCAGTTCAGATCGAATGGGGATTGTGGCTACACCGGCCGTCATGGGGCCGACCATCAATCTACCGCAGGCATTTTGCATAACGTGACGGACGTCGAACTGAATGCTTATGCAGATTTCGGTCAGCAAAATTAGTGCGTTGTTGTTTTGAACAGTCACCGTGGCGGTCGGCCAATCATAAGCCAAGACACCGCGTATACCAGGCGGAAGCCCTGTGAACGGCAAGCTATGAGCCCAGGCGCAGAGAGAAGAGCCGACACCCGGGGCCAGAAGCTCGGTATTGTTTTGTTCAATACATTCATTGATCTCGGCCATGGGGCCGTTGTTGAACTCCATTGTAAGGTCCGGCGAGACCATGATCTCAAAACTCTCGGCCCCGGCATTGTCTGCTTCATTGCTGCACGCCGACAGCATCAGGGAAAACAATCCCAAGGATGCCCCCATGGTTACTTTCTGAACAAGATCCATCATATCTGAGATGCCTTTCGCTTCGGGCCAAATCTACGGTGTGGCCCGCAGGAATCAAGCCAGCAAGGGGCGCATGGTTTACGGCACCTGCCAGGCTGGAATTGCCATCAAAAAAGCCAGCGTCTCAATTAGAGAAACGCTGGCTCCTTTATTGTTATGTCGATGCCTACCAGGTGAGCTGGAGGCCCGCGCCACCGGCAATTACATTCTGCCGATAGTCATAAAACTCTGAGTTCCCGACACCGATACCTGCGGTAAAGGCAAGGCGGTCATCTTCCATCAGCAAGCCGCGGTGGAGGACACCGATGGCGTTAAAGCCAACGCCCGTTCCTTCGCCATCGAAGTAGCCGTAACCAACCCGAACCCCAAAGTTCTCGTTTTGTGTAAGCGCAGGTGGTGCCAATGCATAGGACAACGCGATGCCGGCTTGCGCTCTGGCGATAGCTCTGAAGACGTCGCCGCCATCAGATGCCAGGTTGCCCAATGCATCCGTTGTGGGAAGTTGTAGAAGACCGCTTTGACGATCCCGGCTCAAAGCCGAGGTAAGACCCGGCGTCACGTAAGTCTCATTGGGCGTGCCAAACACCATCTGATTGTCCAACGTGGCAATAGCGCCTACGCCGAACGCTGCGGAGTTGACATTTAACCCGGTCCTGGCACCAGCACCCAAGGCGATGGAATTGCTGCCTCTTACAGAGGAATTGTCGCCAATAGCTATGCCGGCCGAGGCTCCAAGGTGCACATATGCGCTGTTCCCAAGCGCGATGCTTGTTTGGGCTAACGCTGATGATTGATTGCCAATGGCCACGCTACCAGTTGCCGTTGCTATTGTTAGCGCCTCGTTACCAAGCGCAACACTTTGCGCGCCAAAAGCACCTGAGTCGTTGCCGACGGCCACAGCGCCGCTGCCGAAAATGCCAACTCTTGAACTGCTCCCGATTGCAATGCTTTCTATGCCAAGTGCGTTTGCATGGGCTCCAACAGCTACTGTTTCAAATGCATCAGCATCTGCTCCGCGCCCAATACCAACACCGCGCACTCCGTCGGTATTGACACCGCGACCGATTGCGATCGAATCAATTGCTCTCGCTTCGGATATCTGCCCAACAGCAACGCCACCATCTGCAGCTACGTCCGCTTCGGTACCCACGGCAACTGCATTGTCAATGCCATCGACGATATCGATGTTCTGGCCGACAGCGGTTACGTTGTTTGCACCAATAGCATTGGCCCCGCCAATTGTAGTTCCCTGACCGATGGCAACGGCGTTCTCAGAAAGACCTGTAATATTGGTGTCCGCGCCCAAGGCCGTGCCGTTGGCCGCATCCACAGTCGAAGCGTTACCAATGGCTGTATCTGTGCGCTCAAAGGCGCGGGAAGAGACACCAACCGCAACACCATCGTCGCCAACAACACCGGCATTGTAACCAACGGACACACCGCCATCGGTCACAGCCTCTCCGCCAATGGCGATGCCGCCAATACCTGTTGTGGCGGCATTATCGCCCATGGCGATGGCGGCTATGGCGCTGGCATCTGCATCGCTGCCGATGGCAATACTTTGGTCAGACCAAGCGTCAGCATTTTCGCCGACGGCTACTGATTCTGTGCCATCTGCATCAGCGGCAAGGCCAATACCAACTGCGCGATCACCGTCCGTATCCACGTCGCGACCGATTGCAACGGAATCAACTGCATTGGCATCTGCGGCTTGGCCGATGGCGATACCACCATCTGCAGCAACGCCTGCCTCTGTTCCCAAGGCGACGACATTATCAATACCGTCTGCAATATCGATGTTTTGACCAACGGCGGTAACATTGTCAGATCCAATGGCATTGACGCCACCAATTGTGGTGCCCTGACCGACGGCAACGCCATTGTCTGAAAGGCCCGTAATGATCGCTGCGGCCCCCAAAGCCGTGCCGTTTGCGGCATCAACCCGTGCGCCGTTACCGAAGGCAGCATCGCTAACCTCAAAGGCTCGTGCGCCAACGCCGACTGCAACGCCTGCATCGCCAGCAACGCCTGCACCATTACCAATGGAGATGCCGGTTCCTGTGGTGGCGTCTGCACCCATCGCAATGCCACCAACGCCGGTGGCCGAAGCATCCGGGCCAATGGCAACTGCATCGGCTGCGGTGGCAGAAGCGCCATGTCCGATAGCGACAGCGTCTACAGCATCAGAGGTTGCGTTCTCACCAAGGGCAACACCCCCTGCAAAATTTGCAGCTGCATTATTGCCAACGGCAATTGCAGTCACGTCCCCGGTAAAGGCTTGTAGTCCGCCGATGCCCGCGCCCGACAAGGCGCCGCCGCCAAGGGTGATGCCTGAAGAATAAGTCGTGCCGTTAAGGTCACCTAACCAAATACCGCCGCCATGAGCGGAGATGCCCTGGGCTGCGTGAACCTGATTTGCGGTGACGGTATCGCTTACATTGACGTTGCCATTCACGCCAATGTCGCCGGTGAAATAGCTGTCCCCAGTTACATTCACGCCGCCCCCTTCAACGGTGACGGTTCCGGTAAACTGCTGGTCGCATTCGTGAAGTCCATTTACATAGACATCAAGCGCGTGGGCATCGTATTCGAGGCCAAGGGCTACACCATCAGAGACAACACCGGCAACCGTTGCACCCGCACCGACAATCTGTGCACCTAGGATAATGTTTTTCGCTATGGAGGAGCCGCCAAGAACACCGGCAGGGATTGCAGCCGGTGTTGCGGTGCCAACGAGGGGTATGTCGGCGGCCAATGCTGCTGCCAATGTGACCCAGGCTGCTGAATCCACAATGCCCGCTACTTCTTGGGCGATGAGGGCCGTTAAGTCTGCGGCGGCCCCAACACCAGCAGAGGCTACCGAAGCAGTCTCGGCGGCGAGTGTTAGACTGTTGATGTCAATAAAAGCCTGGTCGTATTGCTGCACGCAACCGCCCGCCCCAACGGTGGAAAGATCCGGCGTTCGTGTGACCGTGCCTGCAGGTACGCCTGGTGTGGGTGCCGGGCCACTGACGTTTGTGCCCACAGCGCCTGCCGGGACAGTCAAAATCACGGAGAGCGCAGCAATCAATGAGAAATCGCGTAAGCGCGCGCCAAGCGAACTCTTTCCGCTTGCGGAGTGAATAGCTATCGAACTTGCACCGGAGGAGTGCGCGTTCTTCAATTCTTGACGGTATTCATTGCCCATCACAAAACCCCTAGTTACCTTCCCTAAGTGCGCTGGTTTTCAGCTACACCACGCCACGCAATTACAAATCGGACACGCATAACGCAGGCTACAATTCGGCAAGACCAACCCCATGGTCGATGCCAAAGCTGCGGTCATTTGACCGAACCAAAACTATTTTTTGTGAAGGTCACCCATTTTGGATGGAGTCGCTGAAGTTCTTATTCTAATTGGACTTCACGCATTCACCCCGAACGACAATAATCTGCAAACGCAGCATGTCGATTACCCCCACATTTTCCCGACCCAATTGAAGCCGCGATATATGGTTAACGTCAAATTTATTCGAGGCATTTAGTTAGCGCGTTTTTTTGTTGTGACTTCTTCGCCACTGTCGTTCTGGTAGTCCTGACACTCAGAGCCAGCCTGAGGATTCCACTCACAAGTTTTTCGCTACAAAGGTGGAAATTCGGATTTGTTTTGAGCTGAATTGGATTGCTTGAAAGGTGCCCTATTAGAGCTGGTTTCAATTTGGCATTGAGTGCCAAACCCTGTAAAACACTGGGCTCAATCGTTTGTTAAGGGCAATTTGTTTTACTTCTAAGGAGAAAATTCTGCGGGCGAAACAACGAGCGATTGTACCCCATGGCTGACATGAGCAAATTGACTGTTCTTGTGGTTGATGACAACTTCCACATGATTGCCATTGTCTCCGCGATCCTGAAAGGCTTTGGCATTGGCCGCATACTTACCGCCAAAGATGGTGGGGCCGCGCTTGAAATAATCGGTTCATCAGAAGTTGATATCATCATCACAGATTTCCGAATGGGATTTCTGGACGGGGAAGAACTTGTTCGCCTTATTCGCACAAGCGATGACAGCATCAACAGATTCATTCCAATCATTATGCTGACGGGTTATTCTGAAATGGCGAAAGTTGTTTCTGCCCGCGATGCCGGTGTTGATGAGTTTATCTGCAAGCCGGTAACAGCCAAAGAAATATATGCCAAGCTAACCTCAGTGATCAATCGACCCAGAACTTACGTTAAGTCTCCCGCCTTCTTCGGGCCAGATCGTCGGCGCCGTAGTAAAGAACGCGGGAGCAAGCCCGAACGCCGCGGCGAGAGCGGCTAGACTAACTCAGCCCATACATACGTAGTCAAATCTGTCCTGCTGCAAACAATGCCGTCTCATCTAATTGCGACTGCTTTTCTGAACATTTGTTCATTCAGGTATCGTTCATTTCCCATTCCCTATGTTGGTTTTCAAGTTCGTTGCTAGGTCGGGCGCCTCTGCTTCCAGATAGGGAGAGCAACATGAATATCCTCAAAGGGACACTTGTCGGGGCAGCGCTTGTGGCATCAGTTTTTGTCAGCAGCGGCGCATCGGCATCCCACAGCAACAGTCAGTACACCGAAGCTCGTGTTTCGGTTGACCTCAATATGCGGTACGGCCCAAGTCGGGAATACCGCGTTATCAGAACCATTCCAGATGGTCGTCGGGTAAACATCATCCGCTGTCTGCCCCGGCGAGACTGGTGTGAAGTAAGTTTTCGACGAGATACCGGTTGGGTGTCATCGAACTATCTTTACAGCACGCGCAACAACCGCCGCTATGATCGGTGGGACAGCCGTGACTGGGTTGTGGCTTTCGATTTCTTCCGTCACATAGCAGATCGAAATCGTGACCGTGGTCATCGCTATGATAACTACCGCTGGCACAATGATTACTATGATGGTGTGCGCCGGGATGGTCGCCGCGGTCATGATCGTCACGCCTCACGGCATGATCGTCGCCGGCATGATTCTCACTCCAATCGTCATCATGACCGGAATGATCGCCATGCCCGGAATAACCGGGGTGACAGACACGATAGAAGCGATCGGCACGACAGAGGTGACCGAGATCATGACCGGCGCGACCGAGGTGACAGAAGTGATCGCCATGACCGTGATGACCGGGATCGTCGCCACGATCGTCGCAACTAAAGCAGTTGTCTTTTCTTGAGACAAATCCTCTTGCTTCTTATGGAGGGGCGTCCTCGCCATCCCTAAATGGGGGCGGGGACGTTTTCTATTCAATCTGGCGCACCAGACGAAACCCGGCCCAGGCAAAGCGTTCTTCGGGTGCGCGCCATTCGCGAATAGCAATGCGGATAGGTCCCGGCGTTTCCGTCCACGAACCACCGCGCAAGATATACCTCTCACATGGTTCAGATAAATATGCGCTGCCGTCATGCGGCGTATGGAAATAATCTCCCGCAAAACAATCTTGGGTCCATTCCCAGACGTTGCCTTGCATATCAAAAAGACCAAAGGGGTTGGGGACAAAGAACCCCACGCGGGCCGCATAAAGCCAGCCATCATCACATGGCTCTGCCACTTTCCAGATATGGTTCTTACCGGAGATGTCATTGGTATTTGCATAGCCGCAGACAGCTTCGCGGGGCCCCTCCCAATAGCGCGGACCTTGGGTGTTCCCCCGCGCGGCATATTCCCATTCAGCCTCGGAGGGCAACCGATAGATCTGCCCGGTTTCCAGGCTCAGCCACTGGGCGTAAGCGGCGGCATCTTGCCGGCTGACGCAGGTTACCGGATGATCCTCTGTCTGAGGAAATAGTGGATCGCGCCAGCTTGCCACCTCATTCCAGGTCCAGCCTGCATCTTCGGAGAAGGCCCAACATGGGGTTTCCGTCTCATCGCCTGTTGCCTCAACGAAGGCAGCAAAAGCACTGACCGTAATTTCTGTGGTGGTGATGGCGAAGGGGGCAGGGATGCTCACTTCATGTTGAGGTGCTTCGCTTTCGTGATGGCCGATCTCATCAGCGGGTGAGCCCATAAGGTAAGCGCCGCCTGGGAGCACGATAAGCTCAGGGCACTCGTCACAATCGCGAAACGACGTGAACGGCTCTTGTGCGACCGCAGAAGTGGCAAACAGCAAGAATAGGATCACTGCTCGCCAAATGCTCATTCTTCAAAAGCTTCCATGAGCAGTCTGATAAACTCATCACTCTGACGATAGTCGATCCAGCGGACCACGGCCACCATGTCATGGGTTGGATCAACGAAGATGATGTTGGAGCCTGCGCCCAAATAGAGCCAGGAGCCTTCGGGAGCATTCGCGGCTCGCGGATAGGTGCCGCCCAAAAAGAAATTCATGAAGCCGTAGTAGGGCTGTTGATCCGTTGGCGTGAGCGCCGCTGTGTACCAGCTGTCAGCCAACAGCTGCTCACCATCCCAGTTCCCACGGTGAAGGCCCAGCAATCCAAAGCGCGCCTGATCGCGGGCAGAGATGAACATGCCGCCGCCCCAGTGTCCGCCGCCGGAGACGGACTGCATCTGCGTGCCGTCAATATCCACCCAGGAATTATCGTACCCTTCCCAGTGCCAGCCATCACTTGCGCCAATGGGGTTCATAATGCGTGTGCGGAGTACATCTGAAAGGGGTTCGCGCACTACTTCCAGCACGGCGAGGGCGAGAAGGTTCACTCGAACATCATTGTATTCCCAATGCTCGCCTGGGGTTGGCGGACCTGCGAGCAAATCAGACCAGCCTTCTTCGCCGGGGCGGTCCGCCCAATCAGGCTTGTCATGCAAGGTGCCGGTCCAGCCACTGGTCTGCCGCAACAATTGATCCCAGGTGATGGGCGCATTGTGCGGGTCCTCAAACAGATGCGGAACATAGTCGCCGGCGCGGTCCTGCACATCCCGGATTAATCCATCTTCAACCGCAAGACCCACAACATGAGAGAGAAACGTCTTGGAAACTGAAAAAGTCATGTCCACTTCAAGGGGCTCGCCCCATTCTGCCACGATGCGCCCATGGCGGATGATGATGCCGGTGGGCTCACCGCGAGGTTCAATCAGGCCAATGGGTGTGGACAAAGGCTCACTTGATCGGTTGAGGGCTTGAACCAGCGCCAGATCGCGCGCGTCGAACCTGCCTGTCTCGTCCCAGTCAAAACCGGTCTCGTTCTCAATGGCAAAGTCGATGGCAGCCTGCAGGCGGTCCGCGTCAAAGCCTGCATCAGCCGGAGCGACGGTTTCCCACGCCTCACCAGCAGGGGGGAAGTAGGCAGCGCTGTTGCTTTCGGGATCTTCCTGCGCACAGGCGGGCAGGGCGAGAGCCAGGATGGAGGCGAACAGAATGGCGGGGAGGGGCTTTTGCATTTGAATCATCAGAGTTCCTTTTTCTTGATGCACCCTAGCAATGGTGAGCAGGAACGCGAATTTCAAAATTGGTAGATCAAAGAGTTGTTGACAAGTGGCTCAGAATGTATGACAAGTACAACAATTCATGCGATTGGAAGACAGCACGTGGGAAGCATTGTTCATAACAGGGTCAAGGTTCTGAGGACGGAGCGCAGCTTGTCCCGCAAGCAATTGGCGGATGAGGTCGGGGTCAACTTCCAGACCATCGGGTATCTGGAGCGCGGCGATTACAGCCCCTCTATCGAGTTGGCGTTGGGGCTTGCCCGGTTTTTCGACTTACCCGTCGAGGCCTTGTTTTCGCTCGACCCGCTTCAGCCCCTCGCAGATTCATTAAAGCCTAAAGGAAACCAAAAATGACAAGTGCAAGACTGGCACAAACCTCTAATAGCCTGCCGCGGTTTATCATCCGGCTTGGGATTCTGGCCATGTATATTGGCTATCCGGCCGGGTGCAGCTTGCTGATCTGGCTGGGCGGTCAGGACAATAGTGGGGCGCAGGGTGATATTCGATATCTCGGCTATATGCTCATTGCCGCTTCGGCTCTTGGGTTTTTCATCCTGAGTTCCAAGATAAGTTTCTGGCGCTTTGTGCTCACGGGGCCAAGTTCTCTGGATGAGAGAGAGTTGAAAGAGCGAAACGCAGCGTTCCAGTTCGCCTACTCATCCCTTGCCGCCGTTATTACCATTGCCGTGGTCTATGCGTTGATCAGTACAGGGCTAAATTCAACGCTGGGGCTGGGCCTGTGGCTGCCCACCAGCTTTAGCGACTGGAATTTAGTTTTATGGGGTATGATGATTATCGTCTACACCCTGCCAACCTCGCACCTGGCATGGTGCGAGCGACCCCTGGACTGAGGCAACAATCCTTACAGCTTATCCGCCAGCTTACCCACCAAACGGTGACGCAACGTAAGGACGATCCAGGTCCTTGGCCACCGCTTCCATGGTGATCGCGCCATCATGGACGTTCAGGCCATTATTGAGATGCGCATTATCCCGCAAGGCCTGCTCCGTTCCTTTGCCTGCCAATTGCATGGTGAACGGCAATGTTGCGTTATTGAGCCCCAGCGCTGAGGTGCGTGAGACCGCGCCTGGCATGTTGGTCACGCAATAATGGATCACGCCATCTACCACATATGTGGGTTCTGCATGGGACGTGGGCTTTGAGGTTTCAAAGCAGCCGCCCTGATCGATGGCGATATCCACCATCACGGATCCCTTGCGCATCTTGGAGACGTGATCGCGGGTCACCAGCTTGGGTGCTGCAGCCCCTGGGATCAGCACTGCGCCGATGACGAGATCTGCATTGGTTACATTCTCCTCGATGGCGGCCTGAGTGGAATAGATCGTCCGTATACGGTTATCGGATTCATCTTCCAGCTCGCGCATGCGCGGCACGGAAAGCTCAATGATGGTAACGTCCGCGCCCATGCCCACGGCGATTTGCGCCGCATTGGTGCCGGCAACTCCGCCGCCCAGGATGGTAACCCTGCCGCGCGGCACACCAGGCAAGCCCGCGAGCAAGACGCCCGCACCGCCCATGGCCTTTTGCAGCCAGTGCGCGCCCACCTGGGTGGACATGCGGCCAGCGATCTCGCTCATGGGGGTCAGCAGGGGAAGGCCGCCGCGATTATCGGTTACAGTCTCATAGGCAATGGCGGTGCAGCCACTTTCCACCAGGGCATCGGCTTGAGCAGGGTCAGCTGCCAAATGCAAATATGTGAAAAGCGTCTGGCCTTTACTCAACATGGCACATTCGCCCAGCTGAGGTTCCTTGACCTTTACGACCAATTCGGCGCGATCAAAAACCTCGGCGGCGCTGTCAACGATGTGTGCGCCAACCAGGCGATAGGCATCATCGGAAAAGCCGCAGCCGTCGCCAGCATGGGTTTCAACTAAAACCTCATGGCCCCGCCCGATAAGCTCGCGGGCCGCCATGGGGGTAATTCCCACACGATACTCATGGTTTTTGATCTCTTTGGGCACACCGACATGCATGATTTCGTTCCCTTAAACGTCCCTGGCCTCTTAGTGCCTGGACATATCCCTGATGTGATTGATGGCTGCCTCTTGGGAGGCTTTCATTTTTTCGCTCTTATGGGCTGGGATTGGGGCTCTGTCCAGCCCAGTTTTAGCGCCCTGAGGGGAAAGTTTCCGTGAGGGCAGGTTGCGCTAATCTGTCCCATTCCAAAGGGCAG
>JAJFIL010000244.1 GCA_021774965.1 Alphaproteobacteria bacterium | reverse complement strand
GCATATTTACCGCATTGCCGATGCGATTACCAAAAAGTATCGCAATGACGGCTATATTTTGAGTCAGGCGATTGTGCCCGCGCAGAAGATCGATGACGGCAGGGTGCGGATCGACGTCATGGAAGGAAGCATCGATAACGTGTGGGTGCAGGGCCAGGTGAAGGGGCCGAAACCTCTGTTGAACGCCTACCGCAAACGCCTGTTGAACTCGCGTCCCCTGCATGCCAAAGACCTGGAACGCTATTTGCTGTTGATCGATGATTTGCCGGGAGTCTCGGTCAAATCCGTTCTCACCCCGTCGAAAGACAAGCCGGGAATGTCGGACCTCACCCTCATCATGGAAAACAAGGCGGTGGATGCGCATGCCGTGATGGATAACCGCGGCACCAAATTCAACGGTCCCATTCAATTGTTTGCGGGCGCGTCTGAAAACTCTCTTTTGGGGGGGTACGAACGCCTCGGGGTTCAAGGTGTGGTCACCAGCGATCCGAATGAGTTGTTCTACGTCAATGGATTTTACGAAGTTCCCATCACCAACGAAGGAACCATGTTCAACCTGTCCGGCTCGGTCAGCAATTCCCAGCCCGGTTCGAGTTTGCAGGTTTTCAATGTGAAAGGCGAAACCTTCACCTTTTCGTTCGGGGCGACACATCCCTTTATTCGATCACGCGGCGAGAACTTGCGGGGTCATTTCTCTTACACCCACAGAAATACCAGGACGGATATTTTAGGCGCCCTCAATGCTGAAGACCGTTTGCGAATTCTCCAGCTTGGAGCGACCTACGATTACGCCGACCGATTTCGCGGCATCAATTTATTCAGTTTCAACGTCAGTCAGGGGCTGAATCTGCTGGACGCCACCGGACCCGGTTCCCTGAACTTGTCCCGCCCGCAGGGAAAAAGTGATTTCACTAAAATTACCGGAAGAATTCAACGCCTGCAACAGCTGGCTCCGTCTTGGATGCTGTTGTTTTCCGCCGCCGGGCAATATGCGTTTGAAAAACTTCTGGCCTCTGAAGAGTTTGGCGTCGGCGGTCCCGGTTTTGGGCGCGCGTTCGATCCTTCAGAAATCACCGGCGACCAGGGAGTGGCCTTCAAACTGGAATTGCAACGAGCCTTCCAGTTGAAAAGAAAATTTTTACGCAACCTGCAAGCCTACGCCTTCATTGATCATGGGTCCGTCTGGAGTCGGACCCCCACCCCCACAGGGGCACGACAGCAGGATTTGACGTCAGCAGGGATCGGCACACGCTTCAATTTAAACCAATACCTGTCAGGTTATGTGGAGGTTGCCAAACCCCTGGGCCGTGAGGTGGCTTCAGAAGGAAACAAAGACCCGCGCGTATTTTTCAGCTTGTCCGCAAGGTATTGATCGTTATTTTATGAATACTTTTAAAAACAGTCAGCTGGTTTTCCCGGAGCTTTTCAAGTCACCGGAAAAACCCAGTCCCAAGCCTCCCCACCGTCGTTCGCGTCTGGTGTTCGGGACTCCACGGAAACCTGGAAATGTTTTAATATTTCTGGTTTCGTTCATGACTTATTTGCTGGGGATTTTTCCCTCGATGGTCTATGCCCTGCCCTCGGACCCCACGGTTCAGGCGGGCGATGTTGCGATCAGCCAACCTTCTCCCGACACGCTGACCATTCAGCAGTCCACCGATAAAGCCATCATCGATTGGCGCACCTTCGGCATTGACAGTAACGAGCACGTGGACTTTCAATTGCCCTCCTCCAACGGTGTGACCTTGAACCGGGTGACGGGAAACGAACCGTCAGGAATTTTTGGGCAATTGACCTCGAACGGCAATCTCTTTCTTATCAATCCAAACGGTATTTTGTTCGGCGCCGGGTCGCGGGTCGATGTGCACGGGCTGGTGGCCACGACCAGCAACATCACCAACGAAAACTTCTTATCCGGCAACTATAATTTCAATATCCCTTCCAACCGCGGAGGTATCGTTGTCAATCGCGGTAGAATCACTGCCGCCCAGGGCGGGTTGGCGGCTCTGGTGGCTCCCGGCGTCATCAACGAAGGCGTCATCGAAGCGCGGCTGGGGAGAGTGAGCCTGGCCTCTGGCAACACCTTCACTCTGGATTTATACGGCGATCAACTCATCAACCTGGGTCTGGGCAGTAAAATCACTGAGCAGGTCACCGGGCTGGATGGGGAAGTCTTGTCTTCCCTGGTTTCCAACAGCGGAGCGATTTATGCGGATGGCGGCAGGGTGCGTCTGAATGTCAACGCCGCGCGAGACGTGGTCGATCAGGTGATCAATATGTCGGGCATCATCCAGGCCCGGACGGTGGTCGAGCAAAACGGGTCCATCGTTCTTTTAGGTGGAGATGAAGGGGCGGTCGATGTATCAGGGACGCTGGATGTATCCGGCAGGAATGAAGGGGAGACTGGCGGTACCGTTCACGTATTTGGCGAGAGCATTGAGTTATTTGGCAGTGCTCTTCTGGACGCCTCCGGCCACAGCGGTGGCGGTGCAATTTTAGTGGGCGGCGATTATCAGGGGTTGGGCGATGCCCCCACCGCCTCGGAAGTTTTTGTCGATCGAAAGGTTCGCATATTTAACGACGCGCTCTGGTCCGGGGATGGAGGGCGAAGCATCTTCTGGGCCGATCGCCGCATGCGCTTTTTCGGCTCGGTCTATGCCCGTGGCGGCAGAGAACGTGGCAACGGCGGGTTTATCGAAGTCTCAGGCAAGGAAGAATTATTTTTCGACGGCTGGGCGGATACCTCGGCGGCAAACGGTTTGATGGGAACTACACTTTTCGACCCGAGCGATATTGTTATCAAAAATGGTTCGAACAATGGGACCAGCGGAGCGGCTACGTTTTTTGAAGCATCTCTGGAAGCGATTTCCGGAAACACCAATGTTGAATTGCTAGCAACCAACTCCATCACACTTGAGAATCTTTCAGACAACGTTCTCAACATGAACATCAGCGGGTCCCTCACCATGATAGCGGGTGCGGGAGGGATCACTTTTCTCGACACCAACGATAAAATTAGCTCCAACCGGGCTATCAATTTGACCGCCACCGGAGGCAATCTTACTCTTGGGTCTCTAGAATCCAGCGAAGGTAACATCACACTCAAAGGCAAGGATCTAATTCTTGCCGGGACGATTAGCAGTATCAATGGCACAACGACGTTGTCTTCTTCAGGCGGGGG
>JAJFIL010000243.1 GCA_021774965.1 Alphaproteobacteria bacterium | reverse complement strand
AGGTTTTGAACTGCAGGTATAGGTCACCTGACCGCAAAGACATTTCCCCGTAATTGGCAACTTCATCGCTCCCCCCCCATTTTTGTCCGTTAGGTATATGAGAGACAAGGTTTACGACAAAAAAGAGGCGAGCACCGTAGTGCTCGCCTCGCCCCTCGTACGTGCGGGAGGATAGAGAGGGCCCCCGCACGTTTAGACATTCTTTGTCGGCTTAGTCACCGAGTGTGTCGATAGAGACCGTGTTGCCCACCGCAGCAGACGTCAGGTTCACACCGGTTGCCCCATTGATGGTGGCATTGACATTCGAAGTGGTTGGCCCATCAGCGCGCTGCCAGGTTTGAACCGTGGTATCACTATTCCAGGCTTCCACAGACAGGCTGTTGGAAATTGCCGCGGACGTTCCGTTCACATCACCAACACCATTGGCTTGAACATTCAGACCCGCATAAGGATCCTGATTGCCCAGGCGTTGATTGTTGTTCAGAACAAGTCTTGCATCGTCCAGCTGAACGCACTCCACGTCTTCATCACAAGGCGTAAATGGCTCGTTCATGACACTTGCTGTATTGCCAACCGCAGCAGACGTGATGTTCACATCGCCATCGATGCCAGCAACTGTTGCATTGACCTGGCTGCCCACAGCACCTGTGGTGTGTTGAACATTCGTGACCGAGGCATCGCCACCAAGGTTGGCGGAGAAACTGTTGCCGATGGCAGCAGACGTTGCATTCACATCGCCTTCTACATCATAGACCGTCATGTTCATTTCTGACCAAACGTTACCCAGGTTCAGCTGACCATTGACGATGGTGCTGTTGAATTCTGGAATGTAGTCAGCGCCATCCTGGCCATCACGTCCGTCTTGGCCGTCTGCACCATCTTGGCCGTCAGCACCATCTTGTCCATCCGCGCCGTCTTGGCCGTCAGCGCCATCAGCGCCGTCCTGGCCGTCAGCACCGTCCTGGCCGTCAGCACCATCTTGGCCATCAGCACCATCCGCGCCGTCCTGGCCGTCAGCACCATCTTGACCATCCTGGCCATCTTCTCCGTCATGGCCATCATCACCATCGTCGCCGTCATCACCATCATCGTCGTGATGGCCACTACCGCCGCCGTCGCTATTGCCATCATCATCATGATGACCCGCGCCGCCGTCGCCGCTGCTGGAGCCCTCGCTCGCGAAGCTGGGGCCGCTGACGAGAACAACAGCCAAAGCCGTTGTGCCGAGAAGTTTCAGGAGATCTACTTTAGACATTGTATCGTTCCTAGTTCCGTTGGGTCTCTATTTGGTGGGCTTCGAACCCCTTCACCCCCTTCATCGCAAACCGCATGCCAAACGAAACCGTCCCATCGCGGAACATATTCGGCTGGCCCAAAAAGAAACGGGCGCGCTGTTAAGCACGCCCGTCTCACCCCATATGGCCGCGCGCCCGGGCGCAGGCCTAGACATCTTTATTATCTGCTGATCTGATCGATAGACACGGTATTGGCCACCGCTGCGGAAGTCAGGTTCACGCCACTTGCGCCGCTGATGGTGGCATTCACGATTGCTGTCGTCTCCGCCGCTGAGCCTTGCCAGCTGGTGATCGAATTGTCAGGACCGCCCATCTCAACAGAAAGACTGTTCCCAATCGCGGCAGCCGTTCCGTTAACATTGCCAACGCCGTTGGCGGTCAAGTTCAACAAGGCATAAGGATCGATATTCACCGCTTGCCTGTTAATCAATTCAAGCTCTGCCTTCAATTCGGGGCAATCTTCCGGATCATTAGGACAAGGAATATTGCCGTGCGAATGAACGCTTGCCGTATTGCCCACCGCAGCGGATGTCACGTTCACGTCCCCATCAACATTTGCGACATGGGCATTAACCTCGGATGCGATGGTGCCCCATGTGCGTTGGAAATTCTCAACACGGGAGTGATCACCCAGATCTGCCGAAAAACTATTGGCAATTGCTGCAGAGGTAATATTCACATCCCCTGAAACATCAGTGGTAGTGACATTCATCCCGGACCAGACATCACCAAGGTTCAATTGGCCATTAATCACATCAGAATGTGCCACGTCATCCTCGGCAAAGGCAGGTCCCGTTGTCAGACTGCCCAATAGCACCGCTGTCGTGATCGTCAATGCGCGCTTCATACCCAAATCCCTCAAATCTCAATGGCGCGAAACCCATTACGGGACCGCGCGCAAGGGATTTCGCAAACCACATGCCAACCTCGTCTCTCGGGAAGAGACAGTTTGATCATGGTTTACAGGCGCAACAGGGTTAAGCGTGTTGAGGGCTTAGTCCACTTTGAAGTGCTTGGAGAGTTTCAGGCCTTGTTTCTGGTAATGCGAGCCAATGTCGTCGCCATAAACAAAGTCGGGAATTTGGGTCAGGGGTTCATAAACAAGGCGCCCGACAATTTGCCCGTCTTCAAGAATAAACGGAATCTCATGGCTGCGCACTTCCAGGACCGCGCGGCTGCCCTTGCCGCCTGCTGCGGTGTGGCCAAAGCCGGGATCGAAAAAGCCCGCATAGTGAACGCGGAACTCACCCACCAAAGGATTAAACGGCACCATTTCCGCAGCATGATCCGGCGGCACATGCACAGCTTCCTTGGAGGCCAAGATATAAAACTCGTCCGGGTCCAGAATGATGGTTGCGCCTTTGCGCGCGATAATTGGATCCCAGAACTCTGCCGGATCATAAGCGCCAGGCTTGTCCACATCAATGACGCCAGCGTGGCGTTTGGCGCGATAGCCAACCAGGCCGGTTTCCGGGTCGCCTTTCAGATCAACCGAAAGAGCGATTCCTTCGTCAATATCCGCGCGGTCGCTAAGGTGGCCATCCACCAGACCCACTTCTTCGTGCAGGCGCTGCAGTTGCAGGTCCGTGAAATCGGACGAGCCCCGACGCAAGCGCAACTGGTTGAGCCGCGATCCGGCGCGCACAAGAATGCTGAAGGTCTTTGGCGTGATCTCGGTATAAAGCGGGCCTTCATAGCCAGCGTCCATGCGATCAAAGCCGGTAGCATAATCAGTCACAAGCCGCGTGAAGACATCCAGCCGCCCGGTAGAACTTTTCGGATTGGCAATGCCTGAGATATCTTTCGGCAGTTTTGCCTGCTCCATCAATGGGACCAGATAGACGCACCCGGTCTCAAGCACCGCCCCATTGCTGAGATCAATCTCATGCATGATCACATCTTTGAGCCGCTCGGCGACGGTCTTCTCAGGCCCCGTGAGGAAACTGGCGCGGATGCGAAAAGCCTTCGTGCCTAGCCGCAAATCCAGGCTTGCGGGCTGCAGCTGGGCATCGGTGATGGGATCAGTGGCACTGAGGCCACCGTTCTTGATCAGATCCTTCAAATCCTGCACCGGCAGGACCCCTGAGGGCTCCCGCGCGCGGGTTTCATCTATTGTTGCTTCGTCGCTCATCATCTCAGTAACTGCCATAACTTCACCGTTCGGACATGGGTTTCGAGATCAGCCAAGGCCCCTCGGGACTTGTTCCGCCCACGCCAGAGCGTTAGACCAATCTATGTGAGGGTCCCAAGCGCCAAACCGCCCCGATTTTGAAAATCCCCTTCGAGGCAAGAAGCGCCCCAAGACCCCTTTTAACACAGAATGGAAGATTGCACGATTCGCAAAATCGCCGATCTGACACTTGCCGAATTGCCACCTTCCGATTTGAGAGAATGAGTATGAGCAAGGACACAAAAAACTGGCGCCAACAGACCCAACTGGTCCGCGGCGGCACAAACCGCAGTCCCTTTGGGGAAACCTCTGAAGCGCTCTATCTTACTTCGGGCTATGTCTATGACAGCGCTGAGCAGGCCGAAGCGCGCTTCAAGGGCGAAAACGAAGGCTTTATATACTCTCGCTTTGGCAATCCCACTGTGGCCATGTTCGAAGAACGCATGGCACTTTTGGAGGGCATGCCTTGCGCCCGTGCCACCGCCACCGGCATGGCCGGGGTGACCGCTGCCATGCTGTGCCACTTATCCACAGGGGATCACGTGGTCGCATCCCGCGCTTTGTTCGGATCCTGCCGCTATGTGATTGAGGACCTGCTGCCGCGCTTTGGTATCGAATCAACTCTTGTGGATGGACGCGATCTCGACGCCTGGGCAGCCGCCATGCGCTCCAACACCAAAACGCTGTTTTTGGAAACACCCTCAAATCCGACCTTGGAAATCGTAGATATCAAGGCGGTAGCCGATATCGCTCACGCCAACGGCGCGCGCCTTGTTGTGGATAACGTGTTTGCCACACCTATCCTGCAACAACCGTACAAGCTTGGCGCAGATGTGGTTGTCTATTCTGCCACCAAACACATTGATGGTCAGGGCCGGTGCCTGGGCGGTGTTGTTCTGTGTGAAGAGGATTTCCTCAAAGATCACCTGCAACAATTCCTGCGCCAGACAGGACCTTCGCTTAGCCCATTCAATGCCTGGGTCATGCTCAAGAGCCTTGAGACACTGGACCTGCGCATTCATGCCCACGCAAAAGGCGCATTAGACGTGGCCAATGCAATCGCAGAGCATAAGAATGTTTCTCGTGTGCTTTATCCAGGGCGCAGCGACCATCCTCAATTTGAGCTTGCCAATCGGCAAATGACGGAGGGGGGCAGCGTGGTTGCCTTTGACATCAAGGGCGGGAAAGAATCAGCCTTTCGCACAGCAAATGCATTTAACCTTATCGACATCTCCAACAACCTTGGGGATGCGAAAAGCCTGATCACGCATCCAGAGACAACAACACACCAACGTCTAACCGCAGAAGCACGGGCAGAATTGGGCATTGGGTCAGGTCTCATGCGTCTGTCTGTTGGGCTCGAAGATCCGTTGGATATTATTGAAGACCTTAACCAAGCACTCGATAAGGCGTGATCCGTGGCCCAGAATCACTAGACAGTCATAGGGTGCCAAAGCATGATGCCGCCCAATACTGAGGGCTGTTTTGCGCGCGTTAAGTGCCCTCTTTCATGAAGTCTGGAGTAAGCCTTATGTATGACGAGACGACTCATTCCATCCGGGTCAGTGTGCAGCCAGCCTATCTGGACGACCAATCCGCACCGGAAGATGATTACTACGTCTGGTCCTACAAAGTGGTCATCGAAAATCAAAGTGGTGAAACCATTCAGCTGCGGCACCGTCACTGGCGCATCACCGACAGCATGGGACGCACTCAGGAAGTTCATGGCGAAGGCCTTGTGGGCGAACAACCTGTTCTTGGCCCCGGTGACAGTTTTGAATATACCTCCGGTGCGCCGCTTTCCACGCCCTCCGGCATCATGGCAGGCATTTATCAGGCGACCACAAATGAAGGCGAAATGCTTGATATCGCCATTCCGGCTTTTTCGCTGGATAGCCCCTTTGGTCGTCGCACCCTCAATTAGACTTTCGGGCGCCGTTCCCACCTCCAACTTCCAGATTTGACCTCTGATGCTACAGGGGGTAGCGCTTAGGTTCCTCCTGAGCCGGGTTCGCATTGACCTGCCGGGACCCGCGATTTGAAGGGTTGCTCTTGCCCAATCTCCGTCCAATTCTCCTGGTCATTGGCATCCTGCTGACCACTCTTGGCGTGGCCATGATGCTGCCAGCCATGATCGACATTTCCATGGAGAACCCGGACTGGCAGGTCTTCGCTATCGCAGGGCTTCTGACTTTATTCGTGGGCCTCTCTCTTTGGCTTGCCAATCGAGGGTTCAAAGGCGATTTGACCCTGCAGCAAGCCTTCCTGCTGACCACGCTGTCATGGCTCGCGCTGGTGACATTTGCAGCGATCCCCTTTGCCTTCGCACCGGGCATCGCCCTCAGCTATACCGACGCCTTTTTTGAAAGCATGTCCGGGCTGACAACAACCGGCTCCACCGTCATTACGGGGCTAGACAATGCCCCTCCCGGTATTTTGGCCTGGCGCGCGATTTTGCAGTGGCTGGGCGGGGTCGGCATCATCGTGATGGCTATTGCTGTTTTGCCCATGCTGAAAGTGGGCGGCATGCAGATCTTCCGCCTTGAAAGCTCTGATACGTCAGAAAAAATCCTGCCGCGCGCGCAACAAATCGTGGGCTCGATTCTGGCCCTCTATGTGACGCTGACGGCAATCTGCGCGGCAGCCTATTGGTCCTTTGGGATGCCGGGCGCCCATGCTCTTGCCCATGCCATGACCACGATTGCCACCGGAGGCTATTCCACTTCCGATGCTTCACTGGGCAATTGGGCACGGCCAGCTATCCAATACACTGCCGTTGTTTTCATGCTGCTCTCCAGCCTGCCTTTTGCGCTTTATCTTCAGGCCTTGGGCGGCAAGCCATCTTTGCTGATCCGTGATCATCAGGTGCGCGGGTTTTTTATGGCCATTGCTTTGCTTGTTGGTGCCTTGATCCTCCATCAGGTCCTGACCGGTGTTGATACCGGCGAGAGCGCTTTTCGCGCGGCGGTTTTCAATGGTGTCTCGGTGATGACCGGAACAGGATACGCCACCACAAACTATGATGCGTGGGGCGGCTTTGCCGTCACCTTGTTTTTCTTCGCCATGTTCATTGGCGGCTGCGCTGGCTCTACCAGCTGCGGCATCAAGATCTTTCGGTTCCAGGTTATCGAAGCTGCCGCGCGAACTCATGTGCGCCGCATGGTCCATCCCCATGGCATGTTCACCGCGCGTTACAATCGACGCACCGTGCCTTTGGATGTCATTTCCTCGGTGATGAGCTTCTTCTTTTTGTTCATGGCGCTCTTTGCCCTGATGGCTATAACGCTTTCCCTTATGGGGCTGGATACAATCACGGCCTTGTCGTCCGCTGCCACGGCCTTGGCCAATGTTGGACCCGGGCTGGGCGATACAGTTGGACCAACGGGATCTTTTGCGACCCTGCCCGATGGAGCCAAGTGGGTGCTGTCTGCGGGCATGTTACTGGGTCGGCTAGAGCTCTTCACCGTTCTAGTCCTTTTCCTGCCCAGCTTTTGGCGTCAGTAGCTCTCTCTGCTAGGGTGCGCATCCAGAACTAAGGACCCACTCTATGCCCGACACTTACACCCCGCGCGAGATGATCGAAAAGCTGATTGCGTTCGATACCACCAGCCGCAATTCAAATCTCGAGCTTATTGAATTTGTAGAAGACTACCTCGCGCCCTACGGCGGGCGATGTCAGCGCATCTACAATGACGAAAAGACCAAGGCCAACCTGTTGGCCAGTGTGGGGCCAGATGTAGACGGCGGGATCATTCTGTCAGGGCACACGGATGTGGTCCCCGTAGATGGGCAGCCTTGGGTGACTGACCCGTTCACCGTCGTGGAAAAGGACGGCAAGCTTTTTGGCCGCGGCACGTCGGACATGAAGAGCTTTTCCGCCATTGCCTTGGCCCTGGTGCCTGAGTTTCTTAAACGCGGTTTGAAAGTGCCTCTACATTTTGCCTTGTCCTATGACGAGGAAGTGGGATGCATTGGCGTACACCGGCTGGTCGAGGAAATGCCCAAGGCTATTGGCAAGCCTCATTGCGCCATCATCGGCGAGCCCACTCACATGAAGGTGGTCAGCGCCAACAAGGGCATGCGGTCTTTCCGCACCACCGTCGAAGGCAAGGAAGGCCATTCCAGCCTGCCTGCTGGCGGTGCGAACTCCATTCTTTTTGCAGTAGAATTGATCAACCATTTGATGGACCTGAAACAATCCATGATCGACAAGGGCGACAGCTCGGGCCGGTTTGACCCGCCGCACACGACCATGTCTGTAGGCGTGATCGAGGGCGGTACTGCGGTCAACATCATTCCGCGGGTCTGTTCCTTTGACTGGGAATACCGTCCCCTGCCCCAGGAAGACCAGGATATTGTTAGAGACGGGTTTCTTTCTCATGCAGAAAACATCGTTCTGCCCCGGCTTAAAAAAGAAGCCGGAGAAGCTGGCCGCATCACCACCGAGGATCTGGTGCGTGTTCCGGGTCTTATCGGGGATGAGGCCAATGCGGCGGAAGAGCTGGTCTTGAGACTAACTGGCGCGAACAGGACGGAGGCAGTCTCCTACGCCGCTGAGGCAGGTATCTTTCATGATGCGGGGGTGCCATCGGTGATCTGCGGGCCCGGCGCCATTGAAGTGGCGCACCAACCCAACGAGTTCATCACCCTTGAGCAAGTCGATCAAAGCACTCAGTTCTTCCGCAAACTGATGGATGAGATCTGCAACTAGCTGGAAACGGGCTCCAGCGTCTCAGGATCAAAGAGGTAGGTCTCGCTACAAAACTCGCAAGTCACGCGCAGTTTGCCGTCCTCGACCATGGAGCCGATGTCCTGGTCGGCAAAACTCTTCAAGAGACCGTGTGATCGTTCTGAGGAACACTTGCAAACCCGCTCCACGCCTCGCGGCTCATAGACCCGCACACCGTCTTCGTGAAACAAGCGATAGAGCAAGTTTTCTGGCGAAAGAAGCGGATCAAGCATTTCATGATCTTCTGCGGTTTCCATCAACGTGACCGCGCGGTTCCACGCCTCTTCAACGTCTTCACCGCCGGGGGTAAGAAGCTCAATATCCTCCCCCGCAGCAATCTGCGCTTCGCGCTCGGCCTCATCACGAATGCCGCCTTCTGCCGCGAGATGCTGGATCATCAGCCCTCCCGCGCGCCATTGAGATCCGGCTTCGGCAGTGGCTACCCTGCCCACAGCCAGTTTGACCGAAGTGGCGATTTGTTCTGATTGGCGAAAATATTCGTGAGCCGCTTCGCTAAGGCTTTCCCCTTTAAGAGCAACAATACCCTGATAGCGATCCATATCCCCTTCCGGCTCAATGGTCAGTGCCAGATGCCCTTTACCCAAAAGCTCCGCTGAACTTGGATCGGGCTTGGCTTCAACAAACTCTGAATAGCTTTCGTCATCCACTTGCGCAAACCCGCGCATACCGCCCGGCGTCGTGAAACTGGTAACCAGCAGCCCTACAGGGCCTTTACCCTGCGCCTGGATCGTCAGTGTACCTTCAAACTTGAGCGCCTCCCCCAGAAGCGCGGTCAGCGCCAGTGCCTCCCCTAACAATCGACTGACCGGTTCGGGATAGTCATGGCGGGTGAGAATGTCATCCACCATAGGGCCCAGACGCACAATGCGCCCGCGCACGCCTGTGGTCTCCACCCGAAAGGGCAGAACAAGATCGTCCATTGTGTTGTCTCGGCTGAGTGTCTCAGACATCTGTTGGTCGTCGTGCCTTATGCTGCGGGGAGTTTATCAAAGCACCAGGCCAGCACGGCCTTTTGTGCATGAAGGCGATTTTCCGCTTCATCCCACACCACAGACTGAGGCCCATCAATGACGCTGGCCGTCATCTCTTCACCCCGGTGGGCGGGTAAGCAATGCATGAAGATCGCGTCCGGCTTTGCTGCAGCCATCAGCTTGTCCGTGACCTGATAAGGTGCAAGACGACGATGACGCACGAAGACGTCTTCCTCATCTCCCAAGGACACCCACGTATCGGTCACCACGGTATCTGCACCATCAACGGCTTCCTGGGGATTAGAGACAATCTCAAGTTTCACATTATTGTCCGCGGCCCATGAAAGCACTTCGTTGTCCGGGCCATAGCCGCTGGCAAAGGAAAGCCGCATGGTGAAGTCAAACTTCTTGGCCATGTGAACCCAAGACGTTGCCACGTTGTTGTTGGCGTCCCCAAGCCAGGTTACAGTCGCTCCCTTGATATCACCCTTTTTCTCCTCATAGGTCATGACATCGGCCATGAGCTGACAAGGATGAGAGCGCCTGGTCAGGCTGTTGATCACAGGGATTGAGGAGTTTTCCGCGAGCTCTTCCAGGTAATCATGGCTCAGTGTACGGATGGTAATGGCATCGACAAAGCGAGAAAGAACTTTGCCTGTATCTGATACTGCCTCCCCACGCCCCAACTGAAGCTCTGAGCCTGTAAGGTACATGGTGGTGCCGCCCAGCTGCCGCATCCCAACATCAAAAGAGACACGGGTTCGGGTGGAAACTTGCTCAAAAATAAGCGCAAGGATTTTGCCCTCAAGAATTGGGTCCGCATCGGGCACGCCCTTATCCAGGCCAGCCCGCGCGTTCTTCCATTTCTTGGCAACTTCAATCATGGCCCGAAGCTCGCCCGGGTCCATGTCCGCCAGATCGAGAAAGTGCTTTGGTGTCGTCATTTCTTTGTCTCTTCGCTTTCAAGAGCACTGCATGCTTGGTCAAGCATGGATAGTGCCTTGGACATTTCTTCTTCGCTGACCACCAGGGGCGGCAAAAGCCTTAGCACATTGTCACCTGCGCCCACGGCCAGCATGTTTTGCTCTCGTAGAGCATTCATCATCTCGGCTGGCTCTCGTCGGAGCTTGATACCCATCATCAGCCCCTGCCCCCGTACATCCTCAATAATATCAGGATGACTATCCTTCAGGCCCTCAAGGCCTTGCCGCGCCTGATTTGCAATCTTGTTCACGTGGTCAAGGAAACCCTCTCCCAGAACAATGTCCAGCACCGCATTGCCCACCGCCATGGCCAGCGGATTGCCGCCATAGGTGGATCCATGACTGCCGGGTGTCATGGCAGCACCAACCCTTTTGGTTGCCAGAACAGCGCCAAGCGGAAAGCCGCCACCGATGCCTTTGGCGGAAGCCAGAATATCCGGCGCAATGCCTGCCCATTCATGAGCAAAAAGCTTGCCCGTGCGCCCCATGCCGGTTTGTACTTCGTCCAAGATCAGAAGAATGCCAGCTTCATCGGCGACTTCCCTCAGCTCACGGAGCTTATCGGACCCAAGCGCGCGGATGCCGCCTTCGCCTTGGATGGGCTCACACATGATGGCTGCCGTCTCCGGTCCAATGGCGCTGCGCAAGGCATCCATATCGCCAAAGGGTACATGGTCAAAGCCTTCGACAACGGGGCCAAACCCATCGATCAGCTTTGCCTGCCCCGCCGCAGCAATGGTCGCAAGGGTTCGCCCGTGAAAGCCCCCTTCAAAGGTCACAACGCGATAGCGCTCAGGCGCTCCGTTGGCATTGTGATACCGACGCGCCATTTTTAAGGCACCTTCAACAGCCTCGCCGCCTGAGTTCGTAAAGAACACGGTGTCGGCAAAGCTTGCCGCCACTAGGCGTTTGGCCAGACGTTCCTGGCCTTCAATCCGATAGAGGTTGGAAGTGTGCCACAGCTTATCCGCCTGATCTTTTAAAGCATTGATCAAATGGGGATTGCCGTGTCCCGCGACCGTCACCGCAATGCCGCCCGCGAAATCAAGATATCGCTCATCATCCGCAGTGATGAGCCAGACGCCCTCTCCACGATCAAATGACAAAGGTTGACGGGCATATGTCGGCAGTACGGGTTCCATTATTCCAAGTCCTAAGGTTTCTAATTCTCAATTGAAAATACCGCCTGGCCCCAAAGCCGGCGGCATCTCAATTGCCTTATCTCTACTAGAGCAATTGGCCTATGCTTAGGGAGCCAAGACGATGGGGCATCACGCCTTTAGTCGGTAGCCTCGTCGAAAGAGTACATGGCACCAGACTGCCAAGATCACGTTCAGGACCAAGATCACACCAATGCCCACCATCAGATTGCTGTCATGATGCCCTGTAAAACCATAACGAAAACCGTCAATCATATAAAAAACCGGATTGAATTGGCTGATCGTACGCAACAGCTCTGGCATCTGTGAAACCGAATAGAAAGTCCCGGACAAGAGGGCGGCGGGCATAATGATGAAGTTCGTCACTGTTGCCATATGATCGAATTTCTCGGCCCACATTCCTGCAATAATACCAATGAAAGAAAGGATCAGAGACGCACCAACGGCAAAGAAAAGAATTGAACCAATATGGTCAATTGAATTGAACTGTGCTGCGCTTTCAGGGTCAACGAAGGACAAGTAGATTGCCATTGCTGTCCAGGACACTGCTCCCACGACAACACCGCGCGTCGCGCCCCCTGCGGCAAAGGCCAGGGTCAGTTCGCCTGCAGAGAGTGGCGGCATCAGGAAATCGACAACATTACCTTGAACCTTCGAAACCAAGAGCGATGAGGCTGTATTGGCGAAGGAGTTCTGGATGATCTGCATCATGATCAATCCCGGGGCCATAAAGGCTGCAAAGGGCACCCCATAGTCCACAGTACGTGTTGCAGCTATCACTACCGAGAAAATAAAGAGGAAAAGCAAAGACTGAATCACGGGCGCAGCAATGGTCTGGGTCACCACTTTCAGGAACCGCAGCACTTCTTTCTTGTAAAGCGTCCAAACGCCAAGCGTATTGAACCGCCCGAAGCGTCTTTCGCCCCAGGCCGGAGTTTCGACTGACATAACCATCCTCTTCTAATGATGCAGTGCACCCTAAGGGGTGTCTGCCCCTCAACGCAATGTTGTCCACAGGGTTTTTTGCTGTGGATAACGCCCATAAGTGCAGGACATGATTCGACGAATCACCCATGGTCCCGTCACCATATGTAGTGTGCTTAACAAATATTTACCAAGCATCTTGATTCGCCTGATTCTCCTGCTACAATATGTAGTGGCTGGAGAGCTTTGAGACACAAGATACCCGGGCGTGCAAGGGAAGGTCAGATTTCCCGCGTTGGGAGTCTCAAATCGCCAGATCCGGAAGAACAAGAAACCAAGAGGGGTGAGACCATGAGTTGGACGGATGATCGGGTCGATGAGCTTAAGAAATTATGGGCTGAGGGCCTGAGCGCAAGCCAGATCGCGCGGCAACTGGGCGGGGTCACTCGCAATGCCGTGATCGGCAAGGTACACCGTCTGGGCCTTTCAGGTCGCGGCTCCCCTTCCCGCTCGGATCGGCCAAAGCGGATCACCATGCCTAAGCCGCAGGTCAAACCAGTCATGACCAAACCCATTGTGGTGGAAGAACCGGTCATTCTGGAAAATGGCGATTACGCTACGGTAATGACCGTGACCGACAGCATGTGCAAATGGCCCATTGGGGACCCGACCCAACCAGATTTCCGCTTTTGCGGCCGTCCGTCCAACACCGGGTCACCTTATTGCGAAGGCCATGAGCGCATGGCGTTCCAACCGGCCCAGGCCCGCCGCGAACGCAAACGCACGCGCATTCTCTAGCAGGCAGTATCCAGAATAGTCCTTGTGGCACACTGTGCGCGGCAAGCATTGCGCACAGTGCTTCATTGTGGCTTCCGCTAAGCCGTCAAATCGCGCTAAGCCAAGGGAATGATTTCTGCCGAAGACATGATCCTTGCCCCCATAGAAGATTTGCAAACCATCAATGGTGTGCATTTCCCAAAGCGTGCGAAGTTTCGTCAGTTCCTGATCACGGGGCCACCAGGTGCAGGCAAAAGTACGCTGGTCGCAAAAATGCATGGCTGGCCCTATGAGGCCTATGTCGATCTTGCCATGCCTCATTGGTGGCGGATGCAGGCGCTGACCTTTCGCCCACGCGAAATTCATCTGGGCCTGCCGTTCAAGGGGCATCGTGAAGCCCTCACGGTCATTGATGACGAGTGGCTGAAAAACAGTGAAACACTGGAAACCGATTTCGAGCGGATCCAGATCCCACCGGCGAAAAGCTGGCTTCTGAGTGTCGACTGGCGCACACGCTATGCCTTCGAATTCATTCTACCGCCAGCGGAGGAGATTTATCGAGATCGGCTCAAGCGGGCGAAAACCGGGTTGTTTCCCCATGACAAGGGCATCACGCTGGAAAGCGTCTCCCGCGAAATCGATTTCTACCGCACCATCGCCTGGGTCTTCTGGCTTTCTGGAATGAACGTCTATGTGCGCACAGAGCGCGAAGGCGCTCCCATGAGGATTATGGAATGCAGGAAAGCGCCTCCACCCAAACCAGCTGAAAGAACATCTCTGCTTGATTTGGCTGATAGCCTTAAAGGCAAAGCAACTGGCAGAGTTCCGATAACGCCCACCCCTGCCGCAACACCCATTGTTGGGGCGGGCCAGATTTCCTGGAGTGGACAGCCGTTCGCAATGATGCTTGGTGAAACGACACTTGAGTTTCACCCTGATCGTCCCTTCACTGGGGAGGAAGGCAACGGCCCCCGGGAGTGGATCGTTCATTCCGGTGCATCTTTTTTTGAGGATACTCCAAGGTTCCTCCGCATCTCCCCCGGAAAATCTGTGGTGTTCGGGCAGGGGAAAGCCAAGCAGAGAGGTGTCTTCAACTATGATTCTACAGTTGCCGAACGCCACGTCCGCATTTCCAATCGCAAGGGCAAGTTAACGATCCAACCCATTGAGCCACACCATTTGACGAGCGTCTCAACAATTGAGCCCCCACGAGCGGTTTGGGTCGCACGCCATGAAAACCTCATGCGCCTTCCGCATGTGCTCGGCCGACCTCTTGTAGAATTCGATGATGAACAAGCGCTAGGCATCATTCGTAACGTCAACGAAATTATTTCGAGAGAAGCCTATAGAGAGCCGAATGATGAAGGTGCGCCTGGCGGCATCATCAAGTTTCCAGATGACATGACCGTTATCGTTATGGGCGACACTCACACCCGAATTGATAATATTCTACGCGTGCTTACAGAGGGCGGCACACTGGCGGCCATGGAGGCCAACAAAGCCTGCCTGGTTTTCCTGGGTGATATGGTTCACAGCGAAGAAGATGGCGAGGTTGAAGATATGGAGTCGTCCGTTTTAACGCTGGATTTGTTTTGCATGCTAAAGCGACGATTCCCGGAAAACGTTTTCTACATTCGCGGCAACCACGAAAGTTTTTCTTACAGCCTTGGCAAAGGCGGTGCACCTCAAGGTCTTCTATTGCACAATCACCTCAAGAAAAGACGTGGCAATGAATACGCCGATGAGGTTGAAAAGCTATTTGAAAGCCTTGCTTTCATTGTTCAGGGAAATGGGTTTGCCGCATGTCATGGCGCGCCCGTCCGCACGCGCGTTGATCGCAATACGCTGGTCAACATTCAACGCTACCCCGGCATTCAATATGAAATTGTGTGGAACCGCTTGCGTCAGAACAATCGCCCCGCGGGCTATGGCAAAGGAAGCGTCAAACGATTCCGCCAAACTTTAGGATTAGACAAACGCACGCCTGTAATTGTTGGGCATACGCCGCTTTCAGTCACGGACACGGTTTGGCTGAACGTTGGCGGCATCAAAGCCCACCATATTGTGTATTCAGCCTACACCCACCGGCTGGGCGCCATGGTCCTACGCAATGGACAAGCGATACCTCTGGAATTTGTTCCCGAGCCCGCGTTGGCCTATCTCAACACTTCGCGCGAGGTGCATCCATCAAGCCCTAACCAATGAAGATGGTCCTGAGAATGAAATAGAACAGAGCAGACAGTCCTCCGGCAATCGGAAGGGTCGTAACCCACGACATGATGATCCCGCCAATTACGCGCAGGTCGAGCGCACCAATGCCCCGTGCCATGCCAACGCCGATCACCCCGCCCACAGCGATATGTGTTGTTGAGACCGGCATGCCCGTGCGCGATGCCAGAACAACAGTAATCGCTGCAGCCATGGTGGCACAAAACCCACGAGTTGGTGTCAGTTCGGTAATCTTGGAGCCGATAGTGCGCATAACCTTGTAGCCGTATGTCGCAAGGCCAACCACGATGCCAAAGCCGCCAACCAGCAAAATCCAGATCGGTAGAGCTGAGCTTTGGGCAACTTCATGCCCACCGGAGTTCACCAAACCAACCACCGCTGCCATCGGGCCCACGCCATTGGCCACATCATTTGACCCATGGGCAAAAGCCATACCGCAGGCCGTAAACAGCATCATAGGAACAAAGACTTTCTCTACGCTGGCGTAGTGGAACTCTTTGTCGGCTTCTTCATCCACCTTGACCCTTCGAATGAGAGCCCAGCCAACCAGACCCACGGCCACACCCATAAGGGCCGCAACCAGGAAACTCATCCCGACGGACAGTTCCATGTTCAAATGCTTGAGGCCCTTGAACAAGGTGACCAGAGATATGACAAATCCGACCAGGAACACATAAACCGGCCCCCACCGCTTGGCCGCTGCAAACGGATTGGGTGTGTTAAGGATCAAATGCCGAATGCTCATCATCAAGGCAAAGGAGACCATACCGCCCAGAACGGGGGAGACGATCCAGCTGGCTACGATCTGACTGATCTTGCCCCAGTTGACCGCTTCAAGGCCGATGGCTGCAATGGCAAACCCGACAACAGCGCCAACAATTGCGTGGGTCGTTGAGACCGGCCAACCCCGCATGGAAGCGATCATCAACCAGACAGCCGCAGCCAATAGGGCGGCGAGCATACCTAAAACCAAAATCTCAGGTGTTGAGGCAATGGGAGTCGGATCGATAATTCCCTTACGGATGGTTTGTGTAACATTACCACCAGCGACGACCGCGCCGAGGAATTCAAATATCGCGGCAATTACAATCGCTGTTGTAACCGTAATTGCACCTGAGCCAACTGATGTGCCCATGACATTGGCAACATCGTTTGCGCCAATACCCCAGGTCATATAGAGGCCAAAGATAACGGCGATGATTATGAACACCGTGCCGTGTTCTTGAATGATTTCCATTGTGTGCTCCCCCCGGGCCTTAGCGTGCGACCAACAGCCGTAATCGATTGCCAACTTTTTCTGCATAATCGGCTAGCTCACCAACCATGTTGATCAGCTCATGCCAGAAGACGACGGAAACAGGATTCATATCATCCTCATGCGCAAACAGTTTGCGCTTGAGGACGAGCCCCATTCTGTCGGTATCGGATTCAATCTTGTTCAGTTCTTCAACCATTTCGAGGACCGCTTCGGATTCGGGTCCGCGGAAACCTGTTTCCACCAATTCATCCAATCGCTCGATAATCTTGCACGCCATGTCGCAGGCATCGACACAGCGGCGAACCATGCTGAGCAGTGGCTCGCGCATATCATCCGGCACTACCATCTTGCGTTCCACCAAGAGGCCCGCAATGTCCTGCGCGGTATCTGCAATGGTGTCTTGTAGATCAAGAACTTCCAACAAGTCGCGCCGATCAACGGGCATGAACAAACTCTTGGGGAGGTGTGCACGAAGCTGGTTCTTGATGGTGTCCGCTTCGTTTTCAAGTTCTGTAATTTTAAGCTGAATTGCCTGAACTTTGTCTTGGTCATCATCACAAAGCGCTTCGAACAGTTTCACAACTTCAATCGCACACTTGTTTACGGTGCGCATGTGTTCCTGCATTGGTTTAAATGGTGATCGTCCGAACAGACTTGCAATCGGGTTACTTCCAGCCATGGGTCTCGTCTCCTGAGCAGAACCGATTTCTTCCTAAGCGACCTCTTAAAGTTTTTTCCGGCCTTTACAAGCGGATTTCTAGGTGACTGAGACGTTTTTTTGCGAAAACATCTAACAAGGTTTTCCTTTGGAGCACCCAGTGCGCCCGCAAAGGGAGAGTGCTTCGAATCGTCGCGATGAAAGCAAATCAGCGCGACCAAAATACATCAATTAGGGGGAACGCAAAGGTACCGCTGGGGTGCTCCCAATGGAGCTAGGAGGCAGACGGTCTGGACGGACGAATCAGCGCTCTATAATGGTATGTGAAAATCGACTTCAATTTCGCTGCCCCCTGGCAGTAAAACTCGGAATCAAAAAGTCAGATGCAAAGGCACCCTCGTGATTGACGCGTTAGATCTGAAAATCCTTGCTGCCCTTCAAAGCGAAGGCCGGCTGACCAACCAGGCTTTGGCGGAACAAGTCAGCCTGTCGGCCAGCGCCTGTCATGCGCGGGTAAGGCGGCTGGAGAAGGAAGGTTATATCGCAGGCTATCGGGCCATGCTGAAACCAGAACTCCTGGGCCGACCGCTGACCGTCTATGCCCTGATCGCGCTGGAGCGCCACGGGCGGCAAGGTCAGAAGGCCTTTGAGGCCCATCTCAAATCTCTGCCGGAGGTCACCGAGTGTTTTGAGCTCAGCGGCCAGTTTGACTATTTGGTGCGTTTTATGGCGGCGAGCATTGAGGATTATCAGGCTCTCACCGAAAACCTGATCGATAATGCCGAGCTAGGCGTGGGCCAAGTCATGAGCCATGTGGTGATGCGCACAGTTCAACCCTTTGGCGGAATCCCCCTTGAGGGCCTTCTAGCTGCCGCAGGTTCTTCGCCCACAACCGAATAATCTTCGGTGAACGTGACTTGTGCAAACCATAGTTCCTGCCAAAGCCCTCGGATTCGCATACCCTTTTTGAGCACATTTCCTCATACTCTGAGGCCACCATTCTTGTAGACATGAGTAAGCACCCCCATGACCAGCACTTCCCAAACCCGCATGAACCAGGAACACGAGTTCGGTGCGGAGAATTACCTGCCTTTGCCGGTTGTCATCGACCGCGGTGAAGGGGCATGGCTTTGGGATACAGACGGCAATCGTTATCTCGATATGATGAGCGCCTATTCCGCCGTCAGCCATGGTCATGGCCATCCCCGTTTGGTGCGCGCGCTAAAGGAACAAGCTGAAAAGCTGGCCATCGTCTCCCGCGCCTTTCATGCCGAGCCCCTGGGGCCGTTTCTTGAAAAGTTGTGTTCAATGGCCGGCCTGGACAAGGCCCTGCCCATGAACACGGGCGCGGAAGCCGTAGAGACCGGTATCAAGGCCGCTCGGCGCTGGGGCTACCGCGTCAAAGGCATCCCCAGCGATAAGGCAGAGATCATCGTTGCGGAAGGCAACTTCCATGGCCGCACCACAACGATTGTCGGGTTCTCTTCCGACGAAGAATACAAACAAGATTTTGGCCCCTTCCCAGGCGGCTTCAAGCTGGTACCTTTTGGCGATATCGAGGCCATGCGCGCCGCCATCACGCCGAACACCGCCGCTGTGCTTATCGAGCCCATTCAAGGCGAAGCCGGCATCGTCATGCCGCCCAAGGGGTTTCTGAAAGAGCTTCGCGCTCTGTGTACAGAACAAAATGTATTGTTAATCCTGGACGAGATCCAATCCGGCCTGGGCCGTACCGGAGCCTTGTTTGCTCACAATCACGAAGATATCAAGCCTGATGCCCTGTTGTTGGGAAAAGCCCTTGGTGGCGGCATGATGCCAGTTTCGGCCTTTGTTGCCTCGCACGAGGTTATGGACATGTTCGATCCGGGCAGCCACGGCTCGACCTTCGGCGGTAACCCTCTTGCTGCAGCAGTAGGCCATGAGGCGCTCAACGTTCTGGAAGAGGAAGGCCTCACAGAACGCAGCCGCGTACTGGGCGACAAGCTAAAGCGTGAGTTACGGGCCATGAACAGCCCCCTGATCACCGACGTACGCGGAGCAGGGCTCTGGGTCGGTGTTGATATTGATCCTCAGTATTGTTCCGCCCGACTGATCTGCGAACGTCTGATGGATCGCGGCATCCTTTCCAAGGAAACTCATGAGACCGTGGTGCGCTTTGCCCCTCCCTTGGTGATTTCAGAAGATGATCTCGATTGGGCCATTGAAGAGTTCCGCGAGGTCGTGCGCGAGCTGGAAGGCGAGTTCCTGCCTGCTACATCGGCGAGCGAATAGGGGTGATGACTGTGGATATGACAATGCCTCATCAACACCATCACCAGGACTTGGCTTATGGCACAAAACCGGTGGACGTGATCCTGGCCAGAATTGGTCGCGGCCAGAAAAAAGGTGGCGTAGAACAAGGCCCCGATTGTCTTTGGGAGGGCGGCGTAGAGCAGGCCCTCGGCGAAGCTGATATCACTACGGACGAGATGCGCCTGGTGACAGACCAGGATTTTGGTCTGATGCCTGCCTTGGCAGAATTGGCGGTTAGCGTAGAGCAAGCTGCTCGCAATGGGCACCGTCCCTTAACACTGGGGGGAGATCATTCCATCGCCCTTGGAACCATCGAAGGCATGTTGCGGGTCTATCCTGACTTGCGGGTGATCTATATCGATGCCCACGGTGACATCAACACCCCTTCCACCTCCAAGACCGGAAATCTACACGGCATGCCTCTGGCAGCCCATCTTGGGCTGTTTGGCCAAAGAGAGATCCCCGGTATCGGATTTGTTGGCGCGCGGCTTTTACCGCAACAGCTTGCCTTTATCGGCGTGCGTGAATTGGACATGACCGAAGCCAGCATCATTGATGACCGCAACATCGTTTGTTATTCCGCCGAAGACGTTCGGGCCTATGGCATGGCGGCAGTGGTCAAACAGGTTTTGGCCCAGATCGACCCAGAAGGCCGCCACCCCATTCTGATCAGCTTTGATGTGGATGCAGCGGACCCTTCCGTCGCGCCAGCCACCGGGGTGCCCGTGGCCGATGGTCTTCTGGAAGAGGATCTTGATATTCTGGCTGAGCTGTTGTGCAAGACAGGGCGCATTGCCGGGCTTGATCTGGCAGAGGTCAACCCCGCCCTGGCCGCATCAGAAGCCGACTTGGCCAGAACTGTGGAAGTAACCTCACGATTTGCTGCAGCCTGCCTGGGCTGAATCCAGCTTTCTTCCTAAGATTTGAGCCATCAAAGCCCCGTGAAAGGCCTTGCGGGGAGCTACCTGTGCAGGCCAAACTATCCCCATGCCCCACGCCACGTTCTGGCAGCAATAACAAGGGGCCGGGAGAAACATCATGAAGCATATTGCGATTGTCCTGGGGGCTGTTTGCACCCTTGCCACTGCACCCCTTCTCGCTCAAGAACCTGACACTCAAAACGCCGTCGAACGTATTGAGCGAGGCAATCTTGTTATCGAAGGCATTCCGGATATTCCGGAAAGCGTCACTGCCCGCCTGTCGCAATATCAAAATGCCCGCACAGCATCGTTTGTGGACTGGGCCCCTGATCGCGGCATTCTGATCGGCACCCGCTTTGGTGAAACTACGCAAATCCACCTTGTGGATCGGGCCCTTGGCATGCGTCGGCAACTGACATTTTTCCCTGAACCTATTGCAGGAGCCCTCACCCGCCCCGGTCACAACCAATTCGCCTTTCAAAAAGATGTCGGCGGGAACGAGCAATGGCAACTCTATCTCTACGATCTTGATACTGGCCTTCAGACCCAGCTGACGGACGGCGACGTTCGCAACGATGATCCTGTCTTCTCTCCCGATGGCAGCCTCATGACCTTTTCCTACCCAACGGACGATCAAGGCAACTACACGATCGCAGTTGTAAACCCGGACGATCCATCCACTCGCCATGCGGTCTATGAGGGAACGGGCGCCTGGTGGGCCACGGACATCAATTCTGATGGTGATACGGCCATCATCCGCAAATATGTTTCCACCACCGAAGGCCAATTGGCATTGCTAGACCTTGAAACAGGTGAGACCACGCCGATTAACCCAAGCGAGGATGCAATCGCGTATGGCAGTGGGCAATTCTCCGCAGGCGGTCGGTCTGTGTTTTATCGCTCCAATGAAGGATCGGAATTCTACAATCTCGTGCGCTACGACATCGAGAGCGGCGAGCAAACCGTCCTGACCGAAGACATCAACTGGAGTGTTGAGAGTTTTGATCTGGCTCCCACCGGATCACGCGCCGTTATTTCTGTAAACGCTGGTGGCCTGTCCGAACTGCGGATCATCGATACCGGGACTGGCGACACGGTCATGACACCGGACCTGCCCGCTGGTGTGATCAGCGGTATTGAATACGATGAAGATGGCCGTAACGTAGGCTTCACTCTGGATGCCGCGACCTCACCGGACAATGCCTGGTCATTCCACGTGACATCAGGTGATCTGACCCAATGGACTGATAGCGAGATTGGCGGGCTGGACACCTCCACCTTTGTGGAACCGGACCTGATCGAGTTTTCCAGTTTTGATGGGCTGGAAGTTCCAGCATTCGTGTTCCGCGCGCCCGGGACAGGTCCGCATCCTGTTTTGATTGTGATCCACGGCGGACCAGAGAGCCAATATCGTCCACGCTTTTCCTCGAACATCCAGTTTTGGGCCGCGGAAATGGGGATCACCGTGATCGCGCCAAACGTTCGTGGCTCGAACGGTTATGGCCGCACTTATGTCAGTTTGGACAATGGCTATAATCGCGAAGACAGCGTGCGCGACATCGGCGCCTTGCTCGATTGGGTGGAAACTCAAGACGATATGGATACAGACCGCACCATGGTCTATGGCGGCTCTTACGGCGGCTACATGGTTCTGGCCTCCATGGTCCATTACAATGACCGCCTGGCAGGTGCCATCGACGTGGTCGGTATCTCCAACTTCGTCACCTTCCTGGAGAACACTCAAGGCTATCGCCGGGACTTGCGCCGGGTGGAATATGGCGACGAACGTGATCCGGATATGCGGGCCCATCTGGAGGCCATCTCCCCGCTCAACAGCGCGGATGCCATCTCCAAGCCGCTGTTCATCATTCAGGGCCTGAACGACCCTCGGGTGCCTGCAGGGGAGGCTGATCAAATGTTAGCCGCCGTCCGCGCCAATAATGGTGAGGCCTGGTATCTGCTGGCCACCGATGAGGGGCATGGGTTCCGCAAGAAATCCAATCGGGACTATCAATACCAAGCCATCGCCTTGTTCCTGGAGCAGTTCCTCATCGGCGAGGAATAGCGTTAGCCAGAAGCAGGATCAGCATTGATGCCCGGTAGCGTGGTTCAGGCCGCGACGGCGGCCCAGCGCCACTGCGCTGCCCTGACGGAGCCGTGCGTTTTATACGCACTGGCGTGAGCAAGATGAAAGGGCGTTGTCTATCGTGGACAGCGCCCTTTTTGCTGCTCAGGTCCGCTGAAACCATACGCAAACCAAGGGCTTGGCCTGCGGGCTCCCAAGCCTTAATCTCCCAGCCTTGAGATAAAATGGAGCCCATCTTGGTGGACACAAAACCCCCGGCAAATAAGCAAGATAAAGTCGCTGCAAAGCTGGACGCCTCTACACGGGTGCTTGCCGGGCGGTTTGTGCGCGACTGGGTAAGCCCTCATTGGCGCGTTCTGTCTCTGGCCGTCTTCTTCATGCTGCTGGTGGCCGTCACGACAGCCGCCTACCCTGCCATGATCAAATACGTGGTGGACACACTGTCTGCGGCCTCCGGCATTGGCGCTGATGGGACCGAACCTGTCTCGCTCAAATACATTTGGGTCATGCCGCTACTCCTGGTGCTGGTCGCCAGTGCACGGGGACTATCCTTGTATGCTCAGAATGTCCTGCTCAACACTACCGTTTTGCGCGTCATTACTGACCTGCAGAAAGCCATGTTCGCCCATTTGCTGGCCTCAGATCTTGCCCGCATGAACCGGGATGCGGCAGGCAAGCTTGTCTCGCGCTTTACCAATGACGTGAATGCCATCCGCAATGGCCTCTCCACTTCCATCTCCACCACCGCCCGTGATGCGGTGCAGTTGGTTGGACTTATCGGAGTGATGTTCTGGCTGGATTGGGTGCTCTCGCTGGTGGTTCTGTTGGTCTATCCCATCGCGGCGTTGCCCATCATGCGTATCGGCCAGCGCATGCGTCTGGTCTCCAAACGCACCCAGCAACAGATGGGCGACATGAGCGCGCTGCTGACGGAAAGCCTTGCGGGTGCCCGCATCATCAAGACCTATGGCCTTGAGGAATATGATCAGACCCGTGCCGATAGCGCTTTTGACCGCAATCGCAAACTGCGTCTGAAGGCTGTGATGGCCAAGGCCATGCTGGATCCCATGTTGGAGATTCTGGGCGGCATCGCCGTTGGCGGCGTGATCCTGATTGCGCTTTATCGCATCTCAACCGGCGAAGGCACGTTGGGGGATTTCGCCGGCTTTATCGGAGCGCTGCTGATGGCGGCGCAGTCCATTCGCGCCGTCGGCAATTTCAATGCAGTTCTGCAAGAAGCCCTCGCCGCCATTCAACGGATCTTTGATCTGATGGACGAGAAACCCGAGATCATCGATGCGCCCCATGCCAAGCCTTTAGCACTCGAAAGCGCTACAGTTGAGTTTTCCAACGTTGGTTTTTCCTACGAAGACCACACCCGCGCCCTAAACAAACTGGACCTTGTCGTCAAAGGTGGAGAGATGGTTGCTCTGGTCGGCCCGTCCGGCGCCGGAAAATCAACCGTCTTCAATCTAATCCCGCGCCTGTTTGATGTGGAAGAAGGCTCTGTCCGTGTGGATGGACAGGATATCCGTGACTTGGAATTGGCGAGCCTGCGCCATGCTATCGCGCTGGTGAGCCAGGACGTGGTGCTGTTCAACGATACGGTCCGTGCCAACATCGCCTTTGGCAAACTGGACGCCACAGACGCAGAGATCATTGCCGCGACGAAAGCCGCGGCAGCTCATGATTTCATCAGCGCCATGCCCGAAGGCTATAACACGGAAGTCGGCGACAGAGGTTTCAAACTCTCCGGCGGCGAACGCCAACGCATATCCCTTGCTCGTGCCATCTTGAAAGACGCACCCATCTTGTTGCTAGATGAAGCGACCAGCGCCTTGGATGCTGAATCAGAACGGCTGGTGCAAGGCGCCTTGGAGAAACTGGCCCAAGGGCGCACCACCATTGCCATTGCTCATCGCCTTGCCACTGTGCGCAAAGCGGACCGCATTTGTGTGATGGAAGATGGCCGCATTATTGAGCAAGGCACGCACGATGCGTTGCTGGCCCAAGACGGTGCCTATGCAAATTTATCAAAGCTTCAATTCCGGAATGAGAAAACGCCAGATGATGCTGCGTCTGAATAAGCCTATTCGCGCCGCAAGATTGTATCCACCAACACGGACGCCCAACCTCGGGTCATGAACTCTTCCTTCAGCTCAAGACGACTTGAAGCGTACTCACCTTCCACCCATTCGAAAAACTCGATGGGGCTTTCCTCGTTACGCTTCTTGTAGCTCAGAAAGAAATGATCAATCAGTCCGGTCTTGGCCTGTTTGATGTGACCATAGCGAATACTCATCTGCCCCAACGCATCGTTAAGTTCGCGCCCCTCATGCACAAAGGCAAAAAGCGTTGCCACCAGCCCTGCCCGGTCCGCGCCCGATTTACAATGCAAGACCGCGGGATATTCAATCTCGTTGAAAATATCGCGCAGGCCGGTGATCCATTCCACCTTCGGCATATCACGGCTTGAGACTGCAAAACTCACAAGGTTCACACCGTGTTTTTCGCAGGCTTCTTTTTCAAGCTCATAGTGACCGCTGGCATTAACACCGCGCAAGTTGATAATTGTCTTCACCCCATTGCGTGCCAAACGCCGAACATGTGTTGGAGAGGGCTGCGCACTGCGCCACATCTTGTCGGAGATCGGATGTAGGTTGAAATAAATCGAACGGATGAAACCGTGATCCACCAACATCAAATCCAGGTGCCGAGCCAAGGGCGTGAGACTTATCTGCCAACTCTCTGGCAACCGACGCCAAAGGCGCGACCGGGCTTTTTTGCTCTTTTTGCTTATCTTCAATGAAGGATTCCCTGGCGGTTTTTCACTCTTCCCTTAGCCGTGCAAAGGGCATTGCGTCAATGACATGCAACGGGAGATATGCTTCCAACCACCAAACATCCTTAACAAACCAAGCATCTCAATCGAGCACTCCGACAGACGCATTTTAGCAAGATATTTAGAAGATTGGCCTACTTTTCATCAACGCCATTAACTCGGATTTGCAACCAATGACCCCGCGCCACGTCCTATTTCTGGTCTTCGCAATCATTGTAATGGTGTTTACGTTGACGGTGCTGTGGGAGTTCGCGGTTGAGTCCATGGTTCACATGTTCTTAACCGGCGAAGCTGAGACGCAAAGTGCTGGAGAGGCATGGGAGTACGTCATCACATCTATCGTTGCCGTGACAATTGCCATGCTTCTGGCCAGCCCACTTGTCTTGCGCCTGATCAAGGAGCGGGATGAATCAATCGAAGCAAAGTTCGCGCAGGCTCTTCAGATTGAGCAAGAGAAATCCAATTTTGTTGATTCCCTGAGCCATGAAATGCGGACGCCGCTCAATGGGATCCTTGGATTCTCTGATCTTATGATCCGGCAAGAAACCGACCCGACAAAAAAGAGCCGCCTCAATCTTATTCGCCATAGCGGGCAAACACTCCTGTCTTTGATCAACGACCTATTGGACCTCTCCAAAATAGAGAGCGGCAATTTTAGAATTGAATCTGAAGAATTCTCCCCACACGAACTATTGGCCAGGGTCGAAGCATTTTGGTCGACACTGATCTCTGAAAATGTGACTTTCCAAGTCGAGCTGGACCCATCCGTTCCCGAACGGATCCAGGGAGATGCAGTTCGAATTGAGCAAATTCTTCAAAACCTTGTCAGCAATGCAGCAAAGTTCACCGAGTGCGGGCATATTCGTATCTCGCTCTGCGGAGAGTTAGGCCACTCTGGTTACATCCTGAAAGGGAGAGTTGAAGACACTGGCCCCGGCATGACTGAAGCGTTCATGGACAAGATCTTTGACCGCTTTACCCAGCAGGATGAGACGAGCCAGAGCAATCATGTGGGCAGCGGCCTCGGCCTTGCCATCTCCAAAAGCCTGGCAAACTTGATGGATGGCGACATCACCGTCGATAGCGCATTGGGCCGGGGAAGCACCTTCAGCTTTTCCGTGGTCACTCAGATCAAAGCACAATCGCCGGACATCCAGCTCAGTGCATAAGCCTCGTCAGATTGCGCCAGATTGGCGTGCAGTTATCTGACCCCCACATAATCCAGGTCTCAAAGTCAGCTATCCAAACGCGCCAGCAGCGCCTGTGACATTTTATAGGCATCCCCGGGCCAGCGCGCACTTAACAAATGACCTGATTCTACAATGAAACCTTTCCCCGGCGACTTCGCGGTGCCAAAACCCGAGAGCATTGGACCGGGTTTGAAATCCTTGGGCTCCTTCAGTGCTTGGCTAACTTCGTCCTGCACAGTCTCTGGATAGGTTTGGTAATGCAGACCCATTGTTTTCTTTGTCATGCGAAGGGCGATCTTTTCCTGAAAATTAGTCAGGCCTGTTACTTCATACCCGTGTAGAATTGATCGACCGTCTTCTCCCGACGTGCGAGCCAACGCCAAAACTCCATGACAAATACTGGCGACGGGTGCTTTGCGGTCAAAGAAATTTCGGCAAATGTCAAAAACGGATTCCGCCTCAAGATAGGGTTTCATACCCGGCGCGTGCCCACCTGGCAGCACCAAGGCATCGAATTCTTCCGGATTAACATCACTCCATGCCAGGGGCTCTGCAAAACGAGGGCTGGAATACATTTGCTCATAAACTCGGCGATTTTCCGGGCGCGCAGCGAGGCTCTTCAGGGTCCCGTTCAACCCTTCGCCCGACAATGTAATCTGGTCACATTGCGCCTTGCTCGCATCCTCAGTTGCGAACCACACATCGTGCCCAGCCTCTGTAAGGACACTCCAAGGCACGCCGGCTTCAGTCGGATCAAAGTCTGTATTTGGAATGATCATCAATATCCGGGCCAATTTAAATTCTCCTGTTATGGGCTGGCTTGGAAATTCCTGGGGCGAGCTATCGTTCAGGATTTATCTGATTTCAGAACTATAGCAGGTATTGAGGACAGGTTGACGATTTTGGAGAACGCCGAAGGCCATCGCCAAGTCAACAGGCATCACATAGGAGCCACGACAGCGGATTTCAGTTTCGGGAAAACACCTAAGCCATTTAAATAAATGGCGCACCAGGGAGGATGAAAGTGAGTACTGGCTGGTGGTGGTTCCTTTGCCAACCTAATAGGTTCGGAGATTGAGGGGATTGCACCGAGTAAGGTATTTGGCCAATTAACCAGATCAGGTGGGGTTCCCCGCCAATATCACGCATCCTAACAAAACAAATCAAACTGGTAGTGCCTCTAGCCTAGGAGTCCGGTTGGAAGACCCAATTCCGGGAAGGCCGCAAACTGTGTGAAAAAGTAAACACCCCTACAACCAACGGTAAAATCCCGATCATCATTCGAATTTGTGCTCTCGGTCGTAGATTTTATTCCAGGAGAGTTCAGGCAACAATATCCTCACCGGGCAGGATCGCCACATGTGCAGGTCCGTTGCCGTCGAGCCATCCTCGCAGCATCGTCGAGCTGTTAAAAGGAAGGACCAGTTGGTTCTCTCTGTTGAGAACGATACATCCGCCCGTTCCATTCAGGGAGGCCACTTCACCCAAGGCTGCATCGGCTGCATTGATGAGATCCAGTGATTTCAATTCAATCAAATCTGCGACGCGCCGTGCAAAGGCGAGCCGCGCAAATGCTTCTCCAGTGCCCGTGGCACTCACCGCGCAATTTCGATTATCGGCCCAAGTACCTGCGCCTATGACGGGGCTGTCACCCACACGGCCGGGTAATTGGTTGACCAAACCACCGGTAGAAGTGGCCGCTGCGAGATTGCCGCGCCGATCAAGAGCCACGGCCCCGACGGTGCCATGGGGAGCATCCTCATCACTATGGTCGAGAACCATTTCGTGCTTGTCGCGGTATTTCTCCCATTGACGCTTTCGAAGCGGGGTCATGAAGTACTCCGGGGCAACCATTTCAAGGTTCTTTGACTGTGCGAACTGATCAGCTCCTGATCCGAACAAAAAACCATGTGCGTGGTTGATAAGTTTCCGGGTTGTCTGAATGGGGTTTTTTGTTCGTTTCAGGCCAACAACGGCGCCAACTGCAAGATCGCTTCCACGCATCAATGAAGCACTTAGCTCCACGGAACCGTCAGCACACAAAGCAGCACCTTTTCCAGCATTGAAATGCTCGTTGTCCTCAAGTATGGACACCGCCTCGGTCACCGCATTCAGGGCGCTGCCACCCCTTAAGAGAATGCGTTGCCCGCCTCGCAAAGCTTCCGCAAGTCCTTGCTCAAATCGCTTCCGACTGGAACCTTGAAGCCTTTTGGCCGCCAAACGTCCCGCCCCACCATGAACGGCGATAGAGGTCTTCGTCAAATCAATATCTCGCTGAGTTGGTTGAGATCGCGCACAACGTTGTTGAAAATGGGTGCGTCGGTATTTTGCTTAAGCTCGCGAACCATAAGAGGGGATGACGTGCACCGGCCGGACAAGGCATCGGGGGTCAGGTCAAACTCTTTTCGAAGTTGCTCAATCCCGCCGATGGCTCCGAAGGCATCATTGGCCGAGAAGATCAACCGATGAATACGCGATCGCACATATTCGTTCTTAAGGAGCATAGATGTCTCGCGCTGCAAAATGCCGTCTGCCAATTCAACAACCCAATAGCGTTGCGGATTTGCAGCATAGCGGGCATCAAGCGTTTCGAAAATGTTCAAAACCTCTTCTTCACTCAGCATGTAGGTTGATGGGTGGCCTAAATGAGTGAAGTCAGAAATTCGACTGGCGCCCACATCTTGCATGTGAAGAATATCTTTCAGACTTGATGTGCCGGTCACTTTCGATGCGCGTACTTCATAGCCCATGGCCGAAAGCGCCCAACAACAGGCCATGGCGGAGGTACTTTTCCCCGAATTCATACTAGTACCAATGTTGAGAATAAGTTTCGCGCGCTTCTTCGTCTTGTTTAAGGGCGTTTTGGGAAGCCCAATTGGGTGGTTGCGAGTGTTGAGAGGTTCTCCGTTCTCATCAACCACAAAACCCATGATCTCAATTTTAGTCGGATCTTTTGCAGAGGCATTCTTTTCCGTCATCGTGCCGATCATGCCGGAGCGGGCAAGCATATCCGCCTCTTGAACGGGAGAGGTCGGTACGCGCCCTTCAAAGGCGTCCGGCGCATACCGATTGCCGAAAACAAATATGGCTCTCGAACTGTCGGCAATAATATGGATACGGCCCTGCTTGTTCTCGAGGGAACTATGCTCGCCCAGAAAAGCCACCCGACCATAGACGAGGTCACCAACTTGCGGCACCCGGTCGAGTTTTTGAAACCGCTTGATCTGTTTGGGATTGATTGTATAGGCAGCGCTTGGCAGGATGAAGCCGGGTCGTATTTTGCCCATCGGTTCCGCTTTCACTATTTGAAAATGCAGATCGCTAAATGCCCAATTTTAATCCTCTTGGCAACGCCTTTTTTGAAGAGGCTGGGGGCCTTGGGACGGAGTATGAGAGGCCGCGAGGAGAGCGTGTCGAGAATAGGCCCATCACATGCGTACTCTATTGACCACCTTGTTTGCGTTGCTGTTTTCAGTGTTCCTGCTGGTGACAGGGAACGGATTGCAGAGCACGTTAATTTCCGTCCGGGCGCAGGTTGACGGTTTTTCCCTGACCGAAATTGGTTTCATAGGGACGGCCTATTTCGTGGGCTTTCTGTTTGGCTGCATGGGGGCGGGCTGGCTCATTCGGCGAGTTGGGCACATCCGCACCTTTGCCATTCTTGCGGCGGTGGCCGCCGAGGTGGCTCTTGTTCAGTCCTTCTTTGTGGAGCCCATTCCCTGGTTTCTCTTCCGAGTGATCTCTGGATTTTGCTTTGCTGGTCTGGCAATGATCATTGAAAGTTGGCTGAATGAGAACGCCACCAATGAAAACCGCGGCAAGGTCATTTCCACCTATCGCCTGGTGGATCTGACGGGCATTTTCTGCGGCCAGATCATCTTTTCGTTGAGCTCCCCTGGCGGCTTTGCCCTGTTCGCGGTGGTCACGTCCTTCCTTTGCATGTCCCTTGTTCCCGTGTCAGCGACCACTTCCCAGCACCCGCGTGAAGTAGGCCATATGTCAATCAACCTGCCAAAGGTTTGGGGCAAGGCGCAGACCGCCATCATCACTTGTTTTGTTATTGGCCTCGCCAACAGTTCATTCTGGACCCTGGCGCCTCTTTACGCGCTGGAGCTCGGAGGCTCCCAGGTCTGGGTCTCCATTTTCATGGGACTGATGGTTTTGGGCGGCGGCTTGGCAGTGTGGCCCATGGGAGCCTGGTCAGACCGGGTGGACCGTCGCATTCCGATGTTTGTGTGTACCCTCATCGTTGTTTGTGCGTCCCTCTTTGCGGTTGTTGCCCCGTTTGACGGTTCCGTCGTTCTGGTCATCGCGGGCTTTGCCTATGGCATAGGGGCGCTGCCTCAATATGGCCTAGCTATTGCCCACGCCAATGACAGTGCTGAGTTGGGGGAGTTTGTCGAAATCTCCAGCACACTCTTGTTTGCTTTTGCGGTGGCCTCCATTATCGGACCCATATTGGCAGCCGTCTTTATGAGAGTCTACGGAGCAACGGCCATGTTTGCATTTATTGGCGGCGTCCATTTGATTTCCGCAAGCCACAATCTCATCCGCCTGTTCCGGCACCGGTTGGAACAGCATGAAAAAGAGAAGTTCGTGCCCGTGCCCCGCACCACCCAGGAAGTCTTTGACATTGACCCCCGCGGCGATGGCGAAGCCCTTGGAGATGAGAAGCCGCAAGCATAAGTCAGACGCTGGGCATGCTCGAAAATCAAGATGCCAAGGACAACCAGAATCTAGTCCAGATACTCGTCGTCCCAACTTTCTTTTGAAAAGTAATCGTTTCGGTCGCGGTACTTGTCTCTCAGGAACTCTCTGCGCAAGCGCCGAGCATCTTTCCAGGGGTCGTCTGCGTCATTGTCCCAACCGGGGTCCACACCCATGTCCGGAACTTCAGCCGTTGATAGATCAGGGTAACCACCCTTGCGTTTATGTCCCATTGGACTCTCCATATGTGACCCAGCTGGCCAAGATAGAGGGCTCGTTGGTCGCGAAGCCCGCATGAGCAAGAGCTTCCGATAAGCCCAAAAATTGGTGTGAGGACTGCGCATTCCATGGCGGCCAACTCGGGCTTCGCTTATTAAACTAAAAAAGCGCATCCTCACGATCCAAAGCTCATCACAAGAAATGTGAGACGTAAAACGATATAAATTCATGCTAGCTATCGGATTTCTCGATACCTGAAGGGTCAGGTTTAGCTAGGGCTTTCAGCGCTGGAAAATTGCTTCAGGCTTTCAATCGTTTTAGCGAGCAAGCTGGCCTGCCGATTGCTAGGGTAAACCGCATAGACGGGATAGGAGAAGACGGGAGCCGAGGGGATGAACGTAACGCCCGCCCTTTTCCCAAGGTGTCGAATGGTGCGTTCAGGAAAGTAGCCAAAGGACGGCGTACTCACCACATATTTGAGCGCCAATGAGCCAATATCCATAAGCAGACCAGGGGGCGACAGATGGGGAAAATGCAAGGCGTGATCTTCCCCAAATTGTGGCCCCCAATCCACATAGACATAGTTCTCCGATTTCATCTCGTCATTGGATTTCACGCTGGAGACCAGCACGAGTCGATCCTCAAAAAGTAGCTCAACCTCAAATCCCGACCTCCGCTCCGGACGATACATGATGGCCATGTCAATGGAGCCGTCAATCAACCAAGTCATTAGCGTGTCAGATAATCCAACCACGGAGCGTAAGGCAACCTGCGGCTCTGCCTGCCGGACTTGTGAGAGCCACGACAAAAGAAAATTGTCCCAAATGCTGTATTGGCTACCGATGGTCATTATGCTTTGGTAATTCAACGGCAGGGACAGCTCAGACCGCGCCTGCTCCCATACCCGGACCAGGGCGGAAGCGTGTCGTTGAAACTTTATCCCCTCAGCGGTCAGGCTGACCCCATTTTTGTGCCGCTCAAAGAGGGGTTTGCCAATCTGATCCTCAAGGTTCTTGATCCGGGCACTGACAGTGGACTGGGTCAAATGCACCCGCTCGGCAGCTCGAACAAAACTGCCGGTTTCCACGACCGCCAAAAAAGTGCGCGCAAATTCAGTATCCATGACAGTCGCGAAGATCATCAATATTTGGCAATTTGGCAACGCAATAATGACGTCGCCTAGCACAAGTGAGATGGTTCAGGGGATCACGCTTTGCTTAGGCCAGTCCATTGATTTCGCCATTTGTATAATATCGTGGAAACTGCCCCCCGTGATCAGTAACACGGGGGGCACAAAATACACCTCCCCCTCCAATCCCTCCCCGAAGGGGCCTCTTCAGAGGCTCTTTGCGGCAGCAAAGGGCATCGTGGAACCCCGCATAGGCCAGATCGCGGGTCAAGGTCGACGCGAAGCGGCA
>JAJFIL010000242.1 GCA_021774965.1 Alphaproteobacteria bacterium | reverse complement strand
GAGGCCCTGGGCATCCACAACCCGGGCATGCCAAACCCCGATGGCAACACGCCGGGCATCACCGTCGACGCGTCCGGACGCATCCAGATCGTCAGCAACGTCGGCACCGCCTCCGATCTCGCCATCGACCAGGGCGACATCCGCCTGCTCGACGCTGCAGGCGCCCAGCTCCTCCAGCCCTTCGTCCCCGACAAGACCGTCGCCGCCGACGGCGAGGCCGTCCGCACCACCATGGTCGTCTTCGACTCGCTGGGCACGCAGGTCAGCGTCGATGTCACGATGACCCTCGAGTCCAAGGCCGCCACCGGCGGCACCACCTGGCGCTACTTCATCGACTCGGGCGACGACACCGACATCGACCTCCGACTCGCGACGGGAACCGTCGACTTCGACGGCGACGGCCAGCTCCTCGACCCCCTGCCCATCAGCATCACCGTGGACCGCGTGGGCACGGGCGCCGACTCGCCGCTGAGCTTTGACCTGCTCCTCTCGGGCCCGACCGGGCGCGCCACCGCCCTGGCCGAGGGGCCCTCCACGCTCGTCAACGTCGCCCGCGATGGCCTGGCCCCGGGCACGCTCGAGACCTTCAGCATCGGTGACAGCGGGCTCATCTCAGGCGTCTTCAGCAACGGCGCCATCCGCACCCTGGGCCAGGTCGCCATCGCCACCTTCACCAACGACGCCGGCCTCGTCGACATCGGCGGCAACCACTTCAACGTCGGCGCCAACTCAGGCCCCGCCATCGTCTCCACCCCGGGCCAGCTCAGCGCCGGTCGCATCGTCTCGGGCGCCCTCGAGCTCTCCAACGTCGATCTCGGTCAGGAGTTCATCGAGCTCATCCTCACCCAGACGGGCTACTCCGCCAACACCCGGATCATCCAGACCGCCAACGAGCTCATGCAGCAGCTGCTCGTGCTCGGCCGATAACCCGGCGCAGACGGAGACCCCAGACCGTGATCAGCCTCACTCGACTCAACGGGAACCGCTTCGTGCTCAACGCCGAGCTCATCCGCGTTGTCGAGGAGAACCCCGACACCGTCATCACCCTGCTCGGGGGCGAGCACATGGTCGTCAAAGAGACCCTCCGCGAGGTCGTCGCCCGGTCCATCGAGTTCCAGCGCCACACCCGCAGGCTCTGCTCCCCGGGCGAACTGCGTGAGCAGCTCGCCAGCCAGCTCCCAGAGACCGAGAACAAGGCCCCCCCCCCGCACAGACGTCACGCCTGACCGACGCCTCCATCTGGGCGGTCTGGGCGATCAAACGCCCCCCGAGCCCCGCCAGCCCGGATCAAGTGTCAAGCCAACGCGTCCGATTCTCTCGCTGAATGATTCGCTCTTGAGGAGTGCGCCAGCGTGGATATCGGGACCGTAGTTGGGCTGATCGTTGCAGTGGTGGCGATCCTCCTGTCCATGATCATGGGCGGAGGCAATCCCCTCTCACTCATCGATGTCCCCTCGCTCCTGGTCGTCTTCGGCGGAACCACCGGCGCCATCGCCGCCTCGTTCCCCCTCGCCCGCGTGCTCAAGGCCCACGGCGTTGTCCTCAAGGCCGTCTTCTCCAAGCCCGCCGACCCCGCCGAGACCATCAAGGACATCGTCCAGTACGCCGAGGTCGCTCGCCGCGAGGGCATCCTCTCCCTCGAGGGTCTCATCGAGGACATGAAGGACGAGTTCATCGTCCGAGGCGTCAAGATGGCCGTCGACGGCACCGACCCCGAGCTCATCCAGGTCATCATGGACACCGAGCTCGAAGCGCTCATGGACCGCCACACCGCCGGCAAGCAGATCGTCGACACCATCGGGCGCATGGCCCCCGCGTTCGGCATGATCGGCACCCTCATGGGCCTGATCTCCATGCTCTCGAACATGGACGACCCCGCCGCCATCGGCCCGGGCATGGCCGTCGCGCTCATCACCACGCTCTACGGCGCCCTCATCGCCAACATCTTCGCAGGCCCCATCGCCGAGAAGCTCTCCAACCGTGATGCCGAGGAGGTCCTCATCAAGACCCTGATCATCACGGGCGTGATGTCGATCCAGTCGGGCGACAACCCACGTGTCGTCGAGAGCAAGCTGATGACCTTCCTCCCCCCGGCCCAGCGCAAGGCGATAGAGGCCGCGCAGGCCGAGGCCGCCTAAGGCCCAGGAGGCGAGCCGATGGCCAAGAAGAAAGCCGCAAACAATCCGGGCATCCCCGAATGGGTCCTGACCTACGGCGACCTCATGTCGCTGCTGCTGTGCTTCTTTATCCTCCTCTCCGCCTTCAGCGAGCTCAAGCAGCCCCGCGAGTACATCAAGGTCCTCGAGTCGATCAAGGAAGCCATGGGCTTCCGCGGGGGCATGGGCATCCGCAACCAGAACGCCGAGGCCATCGCCCAGATGATCGAGGAGCTCGACAACGAGTCCAAGCAGGACAACAAGAGCCAGAGCAAGGACGAGAACAACAACGAGAACGTCACGGGCGAGAACGAGCGAACGAGCGTGGTCCACGAGGGACAGCGTTTCGCCCAGGGCGGCTCCATCCTCTTCGACGCGGGCGAGAGCGACCTGACCGAGCAGGCGATGATCCAGCTCCGCACCGAGGTCGCCCCGCTCATCCGCGGGCAGCGATACGTCTGCGTCATCGTCGGGCACGCCTGGGGATTTGCCGACAAGTCCAGCGCCTCCCCCGACGACCTCTCCTACGAACGCGCCCGAAACGTCAAGCAGTTCCTGGTCCGGGAATGCGAGATCGACGCGTCGATCCTGCGGGTTGAAGCGGCGGGCGTCACCGAGCCTCGCGCCATCAACCCGGGCAGCGTGGATCAGGGGGGCGAGAACCGCCGAGTTCAGGTCTGGATGACCGGGCGGACCGTGGATCAGACCCACCCCGACCCCGAGATGACGGGCCGCACAGGCCCATAGCAAGGGGGCGACATGCCCGACGACGAGAAGAAGGAAGGCGCCGACGAGGCCCCCACCAAGAAGAAGCCCCCGATCATCATGCTCGCCATCGTTGCGATCATGATGCTCGGTGAAGCCGGCGTCGTGTACCTCGTCGCCTCCATGACCAGCGGGGGCTCCAACGCCGCCGCCGCTGAGCTCGAGGGCCAGGTCGCCGAGGGCGACGAGATCGTCGAGGTCGAGCTCCTTGCCGACCAGTTCCAGAACACCCAGTCCGGACGCGTCTGGGAGT
>JAJFIL010000241.1 GCA_021774965.1 Alphaproteobacteria bacterium | reverse complement strand
CCAAGCTTGAAACATCAATACTCCCCAAAGATGATATTGCCAGTTTCGTTTACCTGATAAATGCTCATCCCATTTTTTTCTAATTGCTGTTGCATTTAAATAACCACTAGAACGTATATGAGATTCATCAAGTAATTCTTCGGCCCAACTACGCAATGGACCTCGTAACCAACTATCAATGGGAACACCAAAACCCATTTTAGGTCGCTCGATAAGATTTTGAGGTACATGTTTATAGAGTATCTGCCTTAATAACCACTTGCCCTGTCCATTTCTGATTTTCATATCAAGTGGTAATGACCATGCATATTCAATAACTTCATGGTCAAGAAAAGGTGCCCGCGATTCAAGACTTACACCCATCGTAGCACGGTCGACCTTAACCATAATATCATCAGGCAAATAAGTTTTAGCATCCATATACATCATAAATTCTGTAAACCCTAAGTTATCAGGCCATTGTGATCGATCAGTCGCTACAGTCGTTATCGCATCACTACCAATAACAACACCCTCGCCCTCCCATAGAGAAATCAATTCAATGAAGATATCATTAGGCGAAACAGTACCAAGCAACTTTGCTAACTTGTGTAACTTATCACCTGCAGAACTATATCGATATCTAGTTGGCAACATGTATTTAAATATCGAAAATAATCTATCCCATGTTTGTGGCGAAGGAATACGTAACACACTGGCAAATGCACTTCTTAAAGGTAATGGGAATAGTTTTATACGATCCCATATATTCTGCCCCCATGAATAACGATTATACCCTCCAAAGAATTCATCCCCGCCATCTCCTGAAAGGCTGACGCTAACATGCTCCTGAGTCATCCTGGAAACAAGATAAGTAGGAATCTGGGAAGAATCCGCAAAAGGTTCATCATATAAAGTGGGTAATAATGGAATAACATCCATTGCATCTTGAGGAGACACATAAAACTCTGTGTGTTCCGTACCAAGATGTTTTGCAACAGCTAGAGCATGCTCAGCTTCATTGAACGAAGACTCATTAAATCCAATAGTGAATGTCTTTACAGGTCGCGAACTTTGATTTTGCATCAGCGCTACAATTAAAGATGAATCTATACCACCAGAAAGAAATGCGCCTAATGGTACATCGGCCACCATTTGACGTTTTACACTTGCACTTAATAATGACTCTGTACGTTCAATTGCGGTTTTATCATTAATCTTCTGATGCGGTTGACTTACTACGTCCTGCATTGACCAGTATTTTTGAACTTTAACATCATGCCCTTTTCCTTTGCCTGATATCTTAGCAATACAACCCGGTTCCAGTTTTCTAATCCCTTTATAGATAGTATTTGGTGCAGGAACATAATTAAACTGCATATAAAGCGCCAGTGCTTCGCGATCTATATCATCACTCCATCCAGGACATGCGCGTAGTGCTTTTAGTTCCGATCCAAATAAAAACGTCTCGTTGATCCATCCATAATAGAGTGGCTTTTCACCAATGCGATCACGCACTAGATATAATTGCTTTTCTTTACGATCCCATAAGGCAAAGGCAAACATACCTGTAAATCGCTTAACTGCCTCAATCACGCCCCATTGCATAATTGCAGCAAGCATTACTTCAGTATCAGAGTGTCCTCTCCAGTTAATACCAGAACTACTATTATTCACCGAAGTAGCGTTTTCTAATTCTTTACGTAATTGCCTGTGATTATATATCTCTCCATTAAATACAATAATGTATCTACCATCAGCTGAATGCATTGGTTGGTGTCCTTCTGGCGAAAGGTCCAATATTGATAGTCGCCGATGCGCAAGAGAAATACCGACCGTAGTATCTTTCCAAATACCTGTATCATCAGGGCCACGATGGGCAAGTGTCGCGATCATACCCTCAGTACTTTTCACAATATCTGTAACTTGTGGTGTTCTTGTCAGGAGTCCCGCTATCCCGCACATAAGTCGTAAATATCCATGAGTAATTTGAAGTTAAAGAATATAAAAAGTGCAGGAATTAATAAGTAGCATATGTCTTAATAGAAGCTATTCAAGACATCAATTCAATATACAAGTCATGTGTTTTGTTCATTGACTTTTCCAGAGAGAATTCGTTGACTAGTCGTTGATACCCTTCCTCTCCCATACTCTGACATTTCTCAGGATCACCAAGGAGTTCGATTAGAGCATCAGCAAACAATTCATCATTATCAGGTTCAACTAATATTCCTGATACGCCTTGTTGCACAATATGATTTATCGGATAAATATCACTCGCCACGATAGGTTTTCTAACAGACATTGCCTCAATCAATACAATACCAAACCCTTCTGAAGAAGATGCAAATGCAAAAACATCAAGGTCTTGTAAAAATTCTAATGGCCTATTACAGAAACCAAGAATTTCTATATTACTTTCCACATTAAGTGATTCAGCAAGCTCTTTCAGTGTATTTGAGTAACCCGTTGGATCACTTCCAGCTAACAACAACTTCGCGCCGGGAAAAATTTGTATTACCTTTGTCATTGCCCTTACTAAAGTTTCTAATCCTTTACGCTTCTCAAAACGTGCCAGGCAACCGATCTTAAATAACTCTCCAGATAAATTATTTGGAAATTCAGGAACGTCTTTAAATTGCACACCATGGTATATCACTCTGGTCTTGTCACGAGGTAGAAAAAAATATTTCATACCCCATTCCTGAACATGCGTTGATACTGCAATAGCATGGTCAACACGTTGCCAGTTCCAACGTATTAACGGGAGTATCCAGTGCGCCGCAAACTTATCCTTAGTATATGTATCATGAAGAGTAGTAATCCATTTCATTTTAGGAAAAATTATTTTTGCAATTGAAGCAGCAAGATCAGACCGTGGGAGATGAGAGTGAATTATGTCTGGTCGTATTTTGTATAATAATTTAATTAGTGAAAACCAACGGCCAATATCCCGTAAGTAGTTTGATTCCAGAAAAACTATATCAGCCCCTGTTTCATTTAACTTGGACTCTAATGAATCCGCGCCACCTCGTATTTCCTGCAAAAGAAATACAACTGTAACTTGATAACCACGTTGCACCATATCACGAGTAAGATTTAACACGTAAATCTCAGCACCGCCAAATCCGGCAGTATTAATTAAATATACAAGTTTCATTTAAGAATTAAAGATATAATAGAGACGTGGGGTCATGCTGAGGCAAAATAAATAATCTTGTTCTTTATCAAAGATAAAAAAACAAATTATTATAATTTTTATTTTTTATATTCAACTGATTTTTTTCAAATATCCATCTGAAGCAACACTAACAAGCAATTTATTATCAATGCTTTTATCAATCTTAAATTCGGGATGTTCTTTAAGGTATTCCTTCACAGCTGTCTTTGGATTATCACCAACACCCCATGGTCGATCGGGGTAAGCATCATCAGGCATCTCCTCAATGAGTGTATCAAAAACGACACAATAACTCCCAGTAGTAGTTAATGGGGCGTATCCTTCAAGCTCTGCTAAGACATGTTCATGGGTATGATTTGAATCTAAACAAACTAAAACATTATTAAATTTCGATGAAATTCCTTTAACTTTCTCAATGATTGAAGAATCAATGGAAGAACCTTCAATCATATCAATCCTATTTGACATAGGGTGTTCATTGATAGCAATACGATTATGTTCACGAATTTCGATATCAATGCCCAAGACACGTCGTCGAGGTTTATTTGGGTCGAGCACCTCACCCAGTTTAATGGCATCACAATAATCTAATAAAGCCAACATTGAAGCATTCATAATTAAGGAACCACCGTGGGCAATTCCTGTTTCAATAATCAGATCTGGTTTAACGTCCCAAATCAATTCTTGCATTGCTACCATATCCTGTGGATATTGAATGATAGGACGTCCTAATGTTGAAAAATTATACGAATATTTATTTAGAACACTCTTGTATAAGAATGATGACGCTGAATTTTGAAGTTCAACATTCTCTTCGTATGATTGAATTCGTTCGTTTACTTCATCTTGAAAATTCATAATTTATCTACCAGTGTATAATTATATTTATCATTTGTTGCAGACCTGATTTCTTCGTAATAATTTGAATTCATAACAAATATATTATCTCCTTCTTTCATTTCTTTATAGGCAATTTCTGGTGATTTTATTTTAATGCCTGTGGCAGGGATATATTTATTCTGTTTTTCTGGGTTTAAATCAATAATCATATCTGGTTTAAAACCTCTCTGAAAAAGATAATGACAGAAAATAACTCCTTTTGATGCACCACCCCAGACTATATTTTTTTTATTTTTATTATCGTTAAATATCTTTTGAGCTTCTACTACGCCACTCATAAAACCTTTAGGAATTTCAAGTATATCAAAATCATTTTGCTTCGGTTTTTTCAATGACGCCAGATCTCCAATAATATAAATATATTGCCCACCAAAAACATGGCCCATTTCAACTATTTTTCCAAATATATTTTCAAAATCGCTAAGTCTAAAATAATTAACGTGCTCATAATAAATATCAAACCAAGCATTATGTTCAAGTATCCAATTAAAACATGGCACTTCAATATAAATTAAACCAGAATGATTATTAGCCTCAGCTATATCCGCTAAAAACTCATGCGGTTTTTGGACATGTTCAAGTGTATGACGAAGAATTAAGGCATCAGCATTCAGGTTTAAAGCAGAGGAGAAATAATCTTTTATAACATAATCATTATCACCTTCATATGCAGGATCTACTCCTTTAGCATTAAAACCATGTGATCTTAATAGTTCAAGAAACCATCCTTTGCCACAACCAATTTCAATAATATTTTTTTGATTGAATATTCTAGTAAGTATTGAAACTACCTGATGCAAATGCTGTTGAAAAACTAATGAAAATGCTTGTTCATTCTGATAGTGCTCATTATATTCCATTGCAGCTTGATCAAATGCTACATTGTGAATTAACCCAGTATTATCATCTTGAATTAATGATAAATCACCTCTAGGACATGTTATTGCTTCTTCTGCGGTCGGGTAAACAACGTTCTGATGAATAGGTAGATTCTGAGTTTTAAATATTATTCTGTTACTCATCATTTCATAATCTTTTTTAAATTTGTAATATCGCCCCAAAATTCCATCGGTTCAAATGGAGAATAAGGGTAATACCCAAGGTTTTGTTTTATTTTCCAATTATTAGAATCAATCCATTTTCCCACTATATCTCTCACAGATATTGGTTTACCTGAAGCAATGTTTAGTGTTGATACAGTATTATTTCTCATTGAAATTTTTACTAAGATATCAGCCACTTCCTCAACAGGTAGAAAATCCCTTAATTGTTCACCCAAAGACATATTGAACTCAACGTCACCCCTTTCAACTGCAGCTCTTAATTGCATATAAAGTGATTGTGCTGACTGCCCTTCACCCCATAGATAAAATAATCGACACCATGCAAAATTAAATGGCATTTCTTTATTTAAAAAAAGAAGTTGACGATGAAGGCTATCTTTAGCGAGTCCATAAGGGTTTTGAGGATTAGTAATATTATTTTCGGACAAGCATCCATCTTGCATCCCATATTCAAAACAGGTTCCACTTATCACGATTGATTTTAACCCACCTTGTACCATTGCTTTCAGGAATGAATATTGTCGCGGCAATTCTTCTTCATAGTGATGCAAGGAATGATAGTTAGGTAAACCTCCCCAAGCAAGATGAATTAAAATATCGGGGCTACCTAGATGGTCATATATGTTTTTTGATATTTTATCAATATCAATTTCTACCACTTCATCAACATCACTTAACAAGCTTGACAGAGATGATTCATTACGAACCACAGCAATAATTTCAACATCTTCTTCTCTAAGTCGCTGTATAACGTAACGCCCGATAAAACCTGATGCACCGGTTACTAGTATTTTTAATTTTTTATTCAATAGGATTTATTTTATAGGAACATCAAAACACATCTATCTTTAATATTTTAGACAATGATAATAATTCATTATATTTATTGAAGAATACGATATTTATAAATCTAAACATAATGCTTATGTCAAAAAACATTATTCCCCAACAACAACATAAGACATGCGTGGTTCAAACATAAAACGTTGGATTTTCAGATTGTTTACATCCATCATTTCAAGCACCGCAGCCGTCTCACCAGGAAATGCTTCTTCGTTTAATTCATCAAAAACGATTAATCCTCCTTTTGGGATCCTCGGCATAAATAATTCAATTGCTTTTTTTGTCGGTGCATAGATATCAAAATCAAGATACAAACAACTCACAATCAAATGAGGATGTTCTTCTAAAAATTTAACACTTGTCTCCTCAAAATCACCTTTGACCAGCTGCACCTTAGGAAAATGGTTTAGTAAACG
>JAJFIL010000025.1 GCA_021774965.1 Alphaproteobacteria bacterium | reverse complement strand
CATTTGCTACAAAAACCTGCGCGAGCAAGGCAAGCCTCACAAAGTCGCCCTCGTGGCTGTCATGCGCAGGATGATTGTTGCCATCAACACAATCCTCAAGGAACAGAGAGATTGGCGTGTCCAATAATCCACAGTTGCTTGAGGGGGAAGGCTAGGATGGGGGGTGTGCCGAAGGCACAAATGTCAGCAATAATCTCTTGCTACTCCGCCACCCCTTACTCCGCCGCCTGACCCGGCATCATGGGATTTTCCAGGCGGTTGAGTTTTTTGAGAAACTCGATGCCTTCCTCGGCTATGTCGTCGCCCACCATGCGATCGCTCTCTGAATAGAGCTCTTTCATATCGATAAAGGCCGCATAGTTGCCCGCGGTGCGGTCGGTGATGATATGAGCCTTCACAAGCGTTTTGATCAGGACACGGAAGATATTGTTCCGCTCCTGCATGCGCTCACGGATATTGGTGTCGGTCATGGCCTCCACAAAGGCACCCTGCACCCATTCCCACTCCAGGCCCACTTGGGCATAAATGCCCTTTTTCTGCTCCGGAGAGGCGAGATTGAACAAAAGCACTTCAAAGACCTGCCAGGCCCAATCTTCAATCTGAACGCGCTCTTCTTCCGGCAGATTTGGCACAGTGCGGTCAGCCCAGATCTTGCCGAACTTGTGGTGGAAGGCTTCGTCCGTCATCACCAACTGGCTGAGTTTTACCAAAACTGGGTCGCGGCCGTATTTGTAGTTGGTCGCAAACGCTCCCATGGCAAGGCCTTCGATCATCATCTGCATGCCGACGAGTTTTTTCCATACCAGCTTGGATCCCACCAACTCCGTCAGCAAGTTTTGCAGCGCGGGTCCGCACGGAAAAGGTTTGCCCCAGCGGGACTGCACATACATGGCATAGGCGGTGACGTGGCGTGCTTCTTCGCGGGTCTGGTTGGCGGCGTATTCCGCAGCACCTTGATCTTTAAGAATGTGCACAAGGGAGGCGGAAAGTGACAGCGCCCCTTGTTCGCCGTGGAGGATGGAGGACATGCCCCACCAGGCGTTCAGGTTGACCAGTTTGATCTTCTGCTTTTCGTCCAGCTTGTCATTGACGGCGGTGGCGAGGTCCACGTCCTGATCCGGATCGATGATGTATTCTTTTTCCAGATCAAACGGCGTGTCAAAGTCGATATATTTCTTGTCCAGCGGATCCCAGAAATGGTCGTGAGTGGCGGAGATCATCTTGTCGAATGCCGTGGTGCGCTTTCCGTAGCGGTCAACCTCGATCATGGTGGCGAAATCACTTGGGTCTACGGCGTCATAGGCCGGATCGACCGTGATATTGCCATCTTTCATTTGAGCCATTTCATTGTCTCCTTGAGAGCGTCAGGATCCCATCACGCAACATATGTGACGCCAGCGTCACGAATTCTTTCAAATATGTCGCGTAAATGCAAATCAACCTGGCCTCGAGATTATCGTCTCTAGGTCAGTTTGGGGCAAGTTCAGGAAAATGCGTCAGGAACTCTTCTTCAATGATGCCTGATTAGGCCACCTTGCTGGTGTCGTGCTTTTGCGGAATGCCCTTAAGCTCGGTTTCGGCAGGAATAGTGCCTTCCAGAATAAGGGCCAATCGCTTTGAGAGTTCCGCACCTTGCTGCCTGAATATCTCGGCGGATTTGTCAAGTCGTTCAGCCACAAGGGTCAAATGCTTGCTCAAGTTTTCCAGATCTTGAAGAGAGGTAAAGGCCCGAGAGGGTTTGGGCAGCGATAGGCCGCGGGGGCCTGCCGTTAAATTGATGTGAGGCAACTGGATATGAATGCACTCACCCGGACTGGTAAGGCAAACTTCGGCAACGTCCGTTGAATCGTTGATCAGGTGGACACCGCCATGACCGGTGGCAGAGGCGATGGCGTTAAGCTCGGTGATGACCTCGCCATAGCGCATGGCTAATAGGGTGCGTTGGTCTGCATCTTGAAGGGCAAGCCCTGCAATCGAAAGCTTCTGGGCTTCGTAGATCAAATCCTTGATCTGGCAAAGGCCAAGCATAGCGGCTTCGATAGTGCCAATCGCCCGGGCGATATTGGCGCGTGTAGCGGCCTTGTGAGGGGAGGAGCGGCGAGCCGCAAGGTGCAGGGCGTTTAGCACGGCAACCTCGGCATCGGTATGATCGCTACTGCGACGGGGAGACAGATCGCTCTTATCCCGTCCATTCTTACGCTTCAACAAACCAAACATTTGCAACCTTACTCTTGGTGCAGGAACAGATACGCAAAGCTTTATTCAATGCGTTTAGATTGCCGCGTCAGCGCTCAAGGAACTGTAAAAATAGCTGGTTAACGTCGCAGCGACTTAAGCGTTACAAAGCGAGAATGGTTGACTGCGAATAAGGGGGAGGGGGCCTCGCCAAGCTCAGTAAAATACTGGGATCAGCGTTTATGTTGGCTGTCGGGGTGGCGAGAAAAAGCGAGTTAAGTATAGCGATTTTTCTGCGACAAAAAGCAGGCTTAATACAAAAACGCGCAAGGGGGTGAGCCCTTACGCGCCTTGTTGGTGTCTTGGAATTGTGGGGCCTAAATGGGCTCCCAACTGAAGACCGAACCGGTGTTGCCCACCGGCTCATAGGACGCTTTCATGGCCGGTAGGCAATGATTAAGGATGGTTGAGGGCTCCCAGCCTTCGACCTTGCCCAGCGCCCGGATGGGGCGAGGCTGGTTGAAGAGGAAGATCTCATTGCCGCGGACCGCAAAGATCTGCCCGCTGGTATCCTTGGCATCATCTGCACACAGAGCGACGGATAGTTGAGCGACCTGATCGGCGCGCATCATGTTTTTCATGCGATCAACGCGCTTGGCGCTTTCCTCGTCCTTGACGGGAATGCTGGCGATCATGCGGGTCCAGGCGAAAGGCGCAATGACGTTAGAGCGCACATTCTTGCGTTCCCCCTCCATGGCGATGATTCGTGACAGGCCCGCGATGCCCATCTTGGCGGCGGCATAGTTCGCCTGCCCAATGTTGCCGATAAGCCCGGAGGTGGAGGTGAAAAGCACGAAGGAACCTTCCTCCTGTCCGCGGAAGTGGTTCACCGCTGCACGGGTCACATTGTAGGAGCCTTTAAGGTGCACGTTGATCACAGCATCCCAATCGGCTTCTTCCATTTTGTGGAACATGCCGTCGCGCAGGATGCCTGCAGGGCTGATGATGCTGTGCAGGCCGCCGAACGTGTCCATGGCCTGTTCGATCATGGCCTCGGCACCGGACATCTCCGCCACGCTGTCAGAATTGACCACGGCCTCGCCGCCAGCGGCCTTGATCTCCTCGACAACTTCCTGCGCCGGATTGGCAGAGCCTTCGTCGCCCCCTGCGACACCGCCGCCCAGATCGTTGACCACGACCTTGGCCCCCTCACGGGCCGCCAGAAGCGCACATTCCTTGCCAATGCCGCGGCCAGCGCCCGTCACCAGCATTACTTTTCCTTCGAGCACACCCATATCCAGACCTCTTTATGTGTTGAGATTAACCATTTAAGGAGGACCGTAACGGAGGTGGGCGTTCACCTCAAAGCAAAAATCTATTGCCTGATGCGGCTAAGCGCCGTATATGCTTCGTTCATAGCGCGTTCAGGGCGGATGATCTTCACTGCTGGAACGCTAAAGATGAGTGAGACGATGAGCACCAGAATTGAGCAACGACGACGACCGGTGTCGCGTCCGGGTTTCCCGGGCGCCACTACGTCTGCGCGTTGTGTGATGCTGCTGGATAGCTAAACCACTCTTCCCCTCGCGCGGGCCGGTTCCATCGGTTCAATGATTAATCGCGAGAAGTCCCATGTATTCAATTGTTTCAGAACGGCCCAGCGACGGCCAGATTATCGAAAACCTCTATGCCGATGCCTTTGGCCCCGGGCGCCATGCCCGTACGGCAGAACGGCTGCGGCAGAACAATGCGCCTGTGGCAGATCTTTGCTTCGTGGCCGAAGAAGACGGGGCCTTGGCGGGCTCTGTGCGGTTCTGGCCCATCAAGGCAGGTGCCACCAGCGGTCTCTTGCTGGGCCCCTTGGCGGTGCAGCCTCACCGTCAGCGCAACGGCCTGGGGGTTGCCCTTATGGAAGCAGGCCTTTCCCGTGCGTCGGATCAGGGCGCGGCTTTTGTCCTGCTGGTGGGGGATGAGCCTTACTACCGAAGAGCTGGCTTTGTGCATGCAGAAGCCGGGCGGTTCAATATGCCCGGACCTGTGGAGGCGGATCGCTTGTTGGTGCGGGAGCTGTCGGATGAAGGAGCCAAGGCTGCAGGCGTAGTTGCGGTGAACGCATTGGTGCTGGCGTAACGGTTTTTGCACACAGATGCCTCCGGCATACCCCCCCCCCCCCCCCACCCGTTTCCCACTAAGTGGGCCCTCCCCAACGCTGGGGGGAGGGGATAAGAAAGGTGCCCTTTTTACCTCCACCTTGAGGGGGGAGGTCGACGAGCGGAGCGAGACGGGAGGGGCTGGATGCGCGAAGAGGCGAAATTCGGACAGAGATTTCTTGGCCTAGCGCCCTTCACGCCACCAGGTGCCGAGTAATGCGCCGCCCAAAAGCAACAGCGCCAAGATCACCGGGATCATGGGCACCTCACGTACCGCCCGGACCGTGTACTGATCATTACGCACCAGACCCAACCAGCCGCGCCCTGTGGCGGGGCGCCCCGCGCGCGTGCGGCGCAGGGTTGGTAAATCCACGCGGGTCTCATGTTTGGCCAGCCAATAATTCCCGCCGCCTGATGCTTCCACCAAGGCAGCGGTTGGATCAGGCGAGACGCGCACGTCCTGAAACTCCAGGGCATTAAGCACGCCGGCGGCAGCCACCGTGGTCAAGGCGCCATCGCTCAACCGATAAAGGCCCAAGTCAGGTGCCGATATAAGCCCGGAAAAGACACCGGGCTCTGCGGCGCTAAGCTCCACTACGTCCGTGCCCCCTTCGGGACGCAACACCGTCACTGGGGCAGCGGTGTCTGCCATGGTGCGGCGGGTGATGCGCATCTCGTCGCCAATAACTTCGGCGGACAGAACCTCTTCATCCAGTTCCGGCTCCCGCATGAGCCAATGCGCAAGGCGGCGCAACAATTCAGCTTGCGGGCCACCGCCCTCATAGCCTCGGGTCCAGAGCCAGGCATGATCTGACATAAGCTGGGCAACGCGGCCTTCGCCCACCCGGTCCAAAACAAGCAATGGCAAGCCATCGGGGCTGCCCATTACGGTTTCGCCGCTGATGGTCTCTGCATCGATCAGCCGGAACCAGCGCCCCCAGGTGGCTGGCGCTTCGCCAGAGTTAGAGCCGGGCAGGGCGGCGGTCACCGGATGGCGCGCCCCGCGCGAGGTGACCTGCGGCTGATAGGGGCGTTCTGTTATATCCCCCGTGGGCTGAGCGGGCAGCACGCCAGCCAGCGGCGTGCGGTAAAGGCTCAGGTAAGACGCAAACGAGGGCCCCGCCGCGGTCAACAGCGCGCCGCCGCCTTCCACATAGGCCGCAATATTTGCAAGATAGCTGGGGTGGAGCACGCTGCGCCGCCGATAGCGGTCAAAGATCACCAGATCGAACTCGTGCAAGCGCTCAACGAACAGCTCCCGCGTGGGGAACGCGATCAAGGAGAGCTCATCAATGGGTGTGCCGTCTTGTTTCTCGGGTGGGCGCAAAATCGTAAAGTGAACCAGGTCCACGGAAGGATCAGATTTCAGCAAATCGCGCCAAGTGCGCTCGCCGGGATGGGGCTCGCCGGTTACCAGCAGAACCCGCAAGCGATCTCGCACCCCGTTTGGCGTGATCACAGCGCGATTGTTTGCCAAGGTCAATTCAAGAGGTCCCGCTTCCACGGCAAGCTCAATGACATTTTGGCCGCCATGAGCGATGGGCAGGACCATTTGATGGTCCCGGCCGACGATTAAGACCTCCGAGCGAACAGCTTCCCCATCGATAGACACGCTCAAACGAACAGAGCTGCCTTGAGTGCCTTCCGAGCCGTGATCATCCACGCGCACAGTCAGATCAACCTCGCCGCCAACGATGCCAAATATTGGTGCCTGCACGACGGTGAGAATGCGGTCGCCCTCGTCCGGTGCGCCGGTCAGCAGCGTATGGATGGGGGCGTCAAAGCCAAAGCGGTCCAGACTGTCTGGCACATCATGGACCTGACCATCGGTGAGCAGAAGAATTCCGGCCAGGCGTTCGGGCGGAATATCGCTCAGGGTACGGGCAAGGTCACCAAACAATTGCGTGCCATGCTCGCCCCCGTCTGTGCGGTCCCCGGCAACTTCGACAATGCGCAATTCCAGATTTGACAGCGCGCCCGCGTTTTGCTCGATGCGCTGGCGAGCCTCATCCGCAATCTCGGCGCGGCTGCCGATCTGTTGGCTGGCACTGGCATCAATGGCCAGGATGGCCACATCTGCCACAGGGTCGCGTTCTTCCTGCACCAGGGAGGGATTGATCAAGAGGGCGACAATTCCCGCAATGCTCAAGCCCCGCAGCCAGGCCCCACGCGCCCCGCTGATCAGGGCAAAGACCACCAGCCCCAGCCCGAGGATGGCCGCAGAAAGAATAAAAGGAAGCGGCAAAAGCGGTGCTGTGGCCAATGTCCAGTTCATTGTCCAAGGCGCTCCAGCAAGGCAGGGATGTGAACCTGATCGGATTTGTAATTCCCGGTCAGCACATACATCACCAGATTAACGCCAAAGCGATTTGCGATCTCTCGTTGACGCGCGCCGCCGGGAACGACAGCCGCCAAGGGGCGTCCTGCATCGTCGGTGGCCCAGGCGGCAGCAAAATCATTTGAGCCGATGAGGACAGGGCTGACCCCGTCTCGGCCTGCAGAACTTGATCCGTCCTCGGACGGTGCCTCGACCCAAAGCTGTCCTCCCGCGTATCGCCCCGGGTAGGTATCAATCAGATAGAAGGCGCGTGTCAGCACATGTTCGTCCGGCACCGGGGCCAGGGGGGGGACATCCAGATCACGGATCAGCCGCCGCATGGCACGAGACCCTGAGCCACCTCTATTGAGAGCAGTGGTCGAGCCTTCGTCGGCGGTGTCAATCAACACGGTGCCGCCATTGCGCATATAGCTGGTGAGGTTTTCTAACGCCTCAGCTGAGAGGTCTGCCTGATTGGGAGAGATGCGCCAGTATAATAGTGGAAAGAACGACAGCTCCTGGGCTTCCAGATCAACCCCCATGGGCTCAGCAGGTTCCACAGAGGTGCGGGCAAAAAGGGTGCGCGTCAGACCTTCCAGCCCCGCGCGGGCCATATCATCGGATACCGCATCGCCTGTAATCACATAGGCCAGGTGAAGTTCCGTGGCAGCTTGCGTGGCCCAAAGGTCTCCTTGTGACAAAGCCTCTTGCGCATTGGCGTCCGGTGTTATGAAGACAAAGCCAAGAAGACCTGCCAGCACTGGTGTTGTGGCGCGGCGCGCGAATGTGCTTGCCCGCAAATGCCCTGCAAAAAACAGCGCCAGCATCATGTCGATCAAAAACAGGATCAAGGCAACTCCCAGCAAGATGGGTTTGAAGGAGATCCGCCCGTCCTCCCGGAACGTGCTGAGACGCACCGTTGCGGGCCAGCTCTCGGCCAGGGCAAAGGGGGCATCGGCGTCGAATGTGTTGAGGGCATGGGAGGCCTCTTCAGCCCCATAAAGTCCCGGCGGATGGCGGGGGGAGGCTACAAGTCCGCGCAGGCCAGAGGCGGTAATGGGCTCGGCTGTGGGCGGCGGGGTCTGCAAACGTCCGTACCCGTCCAAAACAGCCAGCGGCGGCAAAAGAGCTCGTCCTTCGCCCAGGCTTGAGGCGCTGACCATGTTGTTGGAGAGACGCACAAGGCGCCGCAGCATTTCCACATAAAGACCGGAGGCAGGCAGCGAAGACCAGTCCTGATTGGCGGTTACGTGAAACAACACCGCCCAGCCTGTTCCCAGATGCGCGCCGGTGACAAGCGGTGTGCCGTCCGCAAGGCGCGCCCAGGTTTTCTCGGCCAGCTCAATTTCAGGTTCCGCCAGGACTTGCTGAGTGATGAGCACGTCTTCCGAAACATCAAGGCCCGCAAAGGGGCTTTCGCTATCAAATGCCAAAAGCCCTTGCGGTGTGTTCCAAGCCATGGCCCCGCCAAGGGCACGATCTCCCAGCCGTAGAGCGACCGGCAACAGATCATCGGCCTGAGCCGCAAGGCGCGGACCGGCAAAGCGCACCAGCACCCCGCCGCCGTTCACCCAATTGCTTACAAGTTCATAGTCTTCGCCGGAAAGCCTGCCTACATCGGCCAGAACCAAAACCGTGATACCGCTTTCCAGCAATGTGGCGATGGTGCCTTCGCGAATATCCGCATAGGGCTCAAGGGCTCGTTGGAGATAGAAAAGCTCAGATAACAATGGCTGGTCATCATAGGCATTGGCGCCCGAGACAAGACCTACCGCCCGGCGGCGGGAGCCTTCATCCACCAGAACCACTTCACCGGCTGAGGTCGATCCATCAACCTCAATGCGCGTTGTTTCATTGCGCAGCTCAAGAGGCAGCTCGATAAGCGCTGTGGCTTCAATCTCGTTCTCGGCAAAGGCAAAGGGGGTGGTGGCAAGCGTACGCCCCGTTGCGGCAACGGCGCGGAGATAGCCTTGCTGTGCTGGTGCGCCGGAGGCTCCTACAGCGCGGGTCAGGGTGAGAAGAAATCCGCCCCGCTCAGCCACGGGCGGCATCAGGGCAAGGCTGGGCAATTGATCAGTGCCAACAATAACCGTGGGCGGGCCCAGCTCGCCAAGGCGTGTTGCAAATTCTGTCCGGGCGTCACGCTCCAGCCCATCAGAAATCCAGACCACTTCACTGCCTTGGGTGTCGGTGAGGGTTTGGATTTCATCCAGGCGCGCAATCGCAGCATGAAAATCAGCCAGGAAAGGCGCAGGAGACAAAGCGGCCAGCACCTCCCGTGCTTCGCTTGCCCGAAGCAGGCTGAACTGTGCTTCCGGCAGGCTTGGAGCGGTTGGCAAAAGTATAATGGGCCGGGAGGCATCCCCTGCATCATCAATCAGGGTGCGGATGGTTCGGCTGCGAATGTCCCAATTGCCCGCAGCGCCCCATGTATTGTCCACCACCAAAACCAAAGGCCCAGAGGCCTGCATTTCGCGTGCGGCATTCCACGATGGTCCGGCAAGGCCTATGATCAGCAAACCCGCGATGAGAAGGCGCAGGGCCAGCACCCACCACGGCGTATGGGCCGGGCTCTCTTCTTCGGTCTTGATGCCAGACATCAGGCGAATGGCAGGAAAATGAAGGCGTGTCGGCGCCGGCGGCGTGACCCGCAGAAGCCACCACAGAACCGGCAGACCGATCAGAGCCGACAGGGCCCAGGGGGCAGCAAAGCTTAGCGGCAAAAACCCCATCATCGGCGCACACTCGGGCTATGAGCATTGGCTGCAAAGGAATGGGCCATCTCCGCCTCTCCGGACAGGCGCGCATAGAGAGCCAGCAAAGCGGTTTGCGGAGCAGCGTCCGTGTGATGAACGATGAAACTCCAGCCGGCCCGGCGTGCGGCGTCACCAATAATTTCGCGATGTTGCTCAAGACGCGCTCGATAGGTCTCGCGCAAGGCTTCGGCGCGCCCGGTCAAAAGCTTCTCGTGTGCATCATCTCCTTCAAACAGCATGCGTCCCTCAAAGGGCCAGGCTTCTTCGGAAGGATCAAAGACCTGCACCAGATGACCGTGGGCGCCCTCGGCGGCAGCGGCGCGGATGAAATCTGCCACCTCTTGGGCCGGGCGCAGGAAATCGCTAACCAGAACGATATTGGAGCGCCGGATGCGCTGATCAACGGGGGGCAGTTTGCTTTGGCCTTCTGCGGGGGCGGCCACCGTCATGGTAAGGCCGCGCAAGGCCGTCTCCCCCCGGCGAGCGCGGTCATCGCGGGAGATATCGCCCACGCGCTCGCCGCCGCGCGTTAACAAAAGGCTCAAAGCCAGCGACAAAACAGCGGCGCGGGAAGCTTTATCTTCTGTCGCCAGGTTGGAGCGATAGGCCATGGAGGCCGAGCGATCACACCACATCCAGACCGACTGGGCAGATTCCCATTCTGTCTCGCGCACATAATATCTTTGAGATTTGGCTGAACGCCGCCAGTCCACCGACGATGGGGCATCCCCCTGACGAAAGCGTCGGAACTGCCAGAAGGTCTCCCCCGCGCCTGAGTGGCGTCGCCCGTGTTCTCCGGCGATGATCGTTGCGGCCAGGCGCTCAGCCTCCACCAGCAGGTCTGGAAAAACGCTCGCGGCCTGTTCCGCAGCCCCGCGCAATTTGGCGCGATGCTTCTGCGAGCTGGTATCAGGGCTGTTAAAACCTGCCATCAGGGGCTCTTTGCGCTCCGTTCGTGGATCTCTACGCGACCATGCCTGCGATCAGGCGACCGATCACCGAATCCAGTGAATGACCATCAGCGCGGGCAGCAAACGTCAGCGCCATGCGGTGACGCAGGACAGGTTCGGCAAGGGCGCGAACATCATCCAGGCTTGGGGCAAGACGACCGTCCATCAGTGCCCGTGCCCGAACGCCCAAGGTCAGCGCTTGGGAGGCGCGAGGCCCTGGTCCCCAGGCGATGGCATCCTGGATAAAATCATCTGCATCAGGCCCAGGACGGGCAGAGCGCACCAGCCCCAGAATGGCGTCCACGATTTTCTCGCCCACTGGAAGACGGCGCACCAACCGCTGAAAGCTTTCCAGATCCCCCGCACTGAGGGTTTCCACAGGCTTGTATTCCTGGGCACCTGTGGTCTCTAGCAGGATCTGCCGTTCGGCCTCCCGGTCGGGATAATCCACATTGATCTGCATGAGAAAGCGATCAAGCTGAGCTTCGGGCAGCGGATAAGTGCCTTCTTGCTCGATAGGGTTTTGGGTTGCCAGCACATGAAACGGGTGTGGCAGGTCATAGCGCTGGCCTGCCACGGTCACATGATGTTCCTGCATGGCCTGCAGCAGGGCCGATTGAGTACGAGGGGAGGCGCGGTTGATCTCGTCGGCCATCAGAAGCTGACAGAAGACCGGTCCCTTGATGAAGCGGAAGTTTCGCCGTCCGCTCTCTTCTTCCTCCATGACCTCAGAGCCCACGATATCGGCAGGCATAAGGTCTGGGGTAAACTGGATGCGCTTCTCAGAGAGGCCCAGAACCTGGCCCAGCGTTTCCACCAGGCGCGTCTTGGCAAGACCGGGGACCCCCACCAGAAGGGCGTGCCCTCCCGCGAGAAGTGTAATCAAAGTCTCTTCCACAACCTGAGACTGACCAAAGACCACCCGGGCGATCTCGTCGCGGGCCGTCTGGAGCTTCTCGCCAGCAGCTTCTATGTCGCTGGCAGAAGCACTTTCAACATCTGTTCGTGTTTCCATGGTAGAGACTATATCCTTTGGAGGGACGTTGGACACAACAGGCGAGTTCGCCAATACGGTCACGATTCATTGAATCGACTGTGACATATGTCCATCTAGGGTGTTGGAATAATGTTTGCTGCAAGGTTAAGCCATATTGGCGGCCTATTTTTGGCATTAAGGTAGGTCTCGGCAGATACGCCGGATCAGACGGGGAGTTTAGTACATGAAAGCCGTATTGTTTCTTTGGAAAATTATTACCTGGCCCTTCAGGGCCCTTCGGAAAGTGGTGGGGACTGTTCTTTCTCTGTTTCTAGTCCTGGCAGTTGTGGCCGGATCCTTTCCGTCCAAACCAAGTGTGCCGGATCAAGTGGCATTGGTCATCGACCCCATCGGGGTGATCGTTGAGCAAGCCACCCAGGTTGATCCCGCAGATCAATTCTTTAATGAGATGTTTGGCTCCACCGTTCCTGAAACGGAACTTCAGGATGTGCTGGATGCTCTGGACCGGGCAGCGGACGATGATCGGGTGGATGCAATTGTTCTGTCCCTTGATAATCTTCTCGGCGCAGGGCCCAGCACCATGCAGCGGATTGCTCAGGCAATCGACAGCTTCAAAGACAGCGGCAAGCCGGTCTATTCCATCGGCAACGGTTATGGTGATGCACAATACCTGCTCGCCTCCCAGGCCAATGAGATCATCATGCACCCGTTCGGGGCTGTGTTCCTGACGGGCTATGGCCGGTATCGTTCTTACTATCTCGATCTGCTGGAGCGTATTGAGGTCACCGTGAATGTCTTCCGTGTGGGGACGTTCAAGTCGGCGCTGGAGCCTTTCCTGCGCAATGACATGTCACCAGCAGCACGTGAAGCCAATATGGGCTACATGAGCGTTCTGTGGGACAACTACACCATGGCGGTGGAAACAGCCCGTAGCATGCCTACCGGTTCCATCAATACAAACATCGAAAACGTGGCAGCCAATGTAGAGGCTGCTGGCGGTAACTTCGCTGTTGCGGCTTTGGAAACGGGTCTCGTGGATTCCCTGATGCATCAGGATGAATACCGCGCCCATATTGGTGAGGTCGTTGGTTTCAATGATGACATCAACAGCTTCAACCAAATTGGTCTGCATGACTATCTTGCAGCCACGACGGATGATGCTTCCACCAGCGGTACTGAGATTGCGGTGATCACTGCAGCGGGCACCATCGTGGATGGCGAAGCACCAGCCGGTACTGCCGGGGGCAGCACCATTGCCCGTTTGATCCAAGAGGCGCGCACCAATGACGATGTAGGCGCCATTGTTCTTCGGGTAGACAGCCCAGGCGGTTCTGCTTTTGCCTCTGAAGTCATCCGGCGCGAGCTGGTGGTGGCACGGGAGCAAGGCTTGCCAGTGGTGGTCTCCATGGGCGATCTGGCAGCTTCAGGCGGCTATTGGATTTCCACAGCCTCCGATGAGATCTGGGCCTCGCCGACAACGATTACCGGCTCCATCGGTATCTTCGGCATGATCCCGACCTTTGAAGGCACGCTTGGCCTTATGGGTATTAGCCGGGACGGCGTTGGCACAACGGACATTGCCGTGGGCATTGACGTGGGCCAGGAGATCAATCCTGTGATCGCCAATCTGATCCAGCAATCCATTGAAGATGGCTATGAGAAGTTCATCGAGCGGGTCATGGAAGCGCGCGACATGACCTTCGAAGAAGTGGATGCCATTGCCCAAGGTCGTGTCTGGGCCGGGGCGACAGCCCTTGAACTGGGTCTTGTGGATCAACTGGGTGAGTTTGAAGATGCGGTCGCTTCCGCAGCGGCACTTGCCGGGTTGGAGGACTATCACGTTCAGCATTATCTTGAGCCCGCCAAAACCTTGCCGGAGCAGCTCATGGAAGGCTTTTCCAGCCAAGCCATGATTGCCCTTGGTCTGGACGATGGATTGGCCGCAGCGCAGCTGCCTCAGCCTATTTCAGCCGAATTGGCTCGGACCTGGAGCGATCTTCATCTTTTGACAGAGTTGAATGATCCAAATCATGCTTATGTAATATGCTTGGAGTGCACGACGCACTCCCAGTAACATCCAGGATGCCCCTTTGGGTTCTCGGGTGGACGAGAGCTCAAAGGGGTTTTTCTTTTGTCAGGTACCAGCGATGGCACATCAAGCGACGTTGGCGGTATCAGCGCCGACATCCTAAAAGAAATAGAAGCCGCTCAACGTGATGCTTCCGGTGGTCGTCGCCTGCCGCCCATCCACAAATGGAACCCTTCCAAGATCGTTGAGCTTGATATGCGCATCCGCCGGGATGGCACATGGGAGTATATGAACTCCCCCATCGGTCGAAAGCGTATGGTGCGATTGTTTTCCACCGTTCTGCGCCGGGATGACGACGATGAGTTTTACCTCGTCACCCCGCCCGAACGGCTGCACATCACCGTGGAGGATGCCCCCTTTGTGGCTGTCGCTATGGAAGTGAAGGGTGCCAAAACGAATGAAGGGCGAGATCAGGTTCTCATCTTCACCACCAATGTGGGCGATGTGACCGCCGCTGGCCCTGATGCCCCCTTGCGCATGGAGATTGATCCGCAAACAGAAGAGCCTTCGCCTTATGTGCTGGTGCGCGACAGGCTGGAGGCGTTGATCAACCGCGCAACGTTCTATGATCTGGTGGAGCTGGGTACAGAGCGTGAAGTGGATGGGGAAAAGCGCTTTGGCGTTTGGAGCGGGGGCGTGTTCTTTCCTTTTGCCGCCGCTGATCAGGTGCAAGTCCCATGAGTGCGCATGACCCAAAGAAAATACATGAAGAGGCCAAACAGCACATCCTGTCTCGCGTGAACTTTGACGCCGCAACAGAAGCGCCGCAAAACCCCTATCTCATCAAGTCTGATTTTCATTTTGACGATGATCTGGGGCCGGAACCTGGAGTTCAACTAAAATCCGCAGCGGTTCTGGTGCCCATTCTGGAGCGGGACCACGATCTCACCATCTTGCTTACGCGGCGGGCAGACCATCTGGACAGCCATTCCGGGCAGGTCGCTTTTCCGGGCGGCAAGATGGAACACCACGACGAGGGCCTTGTAGAAACCGCCTTGCGGGAGACCTATGAGGAGATTGGGATTGCAAACCACCTCATCAAGCCCATCGGGTTTCTGGACGATTATGAGACCGGGACAGGCTTTACCATCCGGCCCGTGGTGGGCTTTGTGGATGCGGGCGTGAAACTCAATCTAGACCGGTCAGAGGTGGCAGAAGCCTTCGAAGTGCCTTTCAGTTTTTTGATGGACCCGGCCAATCATACGCGGGCACGAACATTTTGGCGCGGACGGATGCGCGAATACTATGATATGCCCTATAACGGACAACGCATTTGGGGGGCGACCGCTGCAATGCTGGTGAATTTTTATACAACGCTGTATGGCTCATGACCCGAATTGTGACAATCCAAGTTCTTCTCTTCCTGCTGCCCTTTGCCGTTTATGCAGGCTGGTGGATGGCCAGGCATTGGAACCCAGATGAGGGCGTCAATTTTGGCTTTGGGGCGGTCTTTACCAGCGTGCGCAGCCGATGGCTGGCCGGTGCCGGAGCGGCCATCGTTTTTGTCTTCATGATGTTTCTGGCTTTTACGGGCGGCCATTCGCCGGACGCAACTTATGTGGCCCCGCACATGGAGGACGGCGTACTGGTCCCCGGCCATTTTTACGAGCCCGACCAAGAAGACAACGCAGCAAGCGAAGAAGAGCCCCAGCCATGAGCGCCGATCCTGCAAAGAAAGCCCCTGGCAATATCGGCCCGCGGGAATGGCTTCGCGACGCAAAATCCCAGGCTGTGATCAAGGCTTTGGGGGCGGGGCCTGATGGAGAGAATGCTGCACGATTTGTCGGCGGCTGCGTGCGCAATTCCATCCTCAATGAGCCGGTGGAAGACGTTGATATCGCCACGGTGCATGAGCCTAAAAAAGTTGTGGAGCTTCTGGAAGCTGCAGGCATTAAGGCGGTGCCCACGGGCATTGACCACGGCACCATTACAGCTGTGGTGGACTCAACACCGTTCGAGATCACGACTCTGCGCCAGGACGTAGATACCGATGGCCGCCACGCCACCGTGGCTTTTTCCACCAATTGGGATGGAGATGCAGCGCGGCGCGATTTCACCATGAATGCGATTTATGCTGAGGCTGATGGCGCCTTGTTTGACCCGGTGGGCGGCTATGAAGACGCCAGGGCCGGACACGTTACATTCATCGGGGACGCTGCGGCGCGTATCAAGGAGGATTACCTCCGCATACTGAGATATTTCCGGTTCGAGGCCTGGTACGGCAAAGGTGAGATGGATCAGGTGGCGCTCAAAGCGTGCGCGACAGGCAAGGGTGGCTTGGCTCAGCTTTCCGGCGAGCGGGTGCAGAAGGAATTTCTGAAGCTCATTTCAGCCCACGATCCATTGCCCGCCATTCGCGCCATGGCTGCAGCTGGCGTGCTGATCGAAGTGCTGCCGGAAGCCTCTGAATTTGAGCGCTTTGCTCGGGTGAGCGAGATTGAATCCACCCAATTATTTCTGGCCGACGATGTGCGGCGCCTGGGCGCGTTGCTGCCATCTGATGGGGCGTTGATCAACGGGCTGGCGGATCGGCTGAGGCTATCTAATGAAGCGCGAGATCGCTTGATCGCCATGCACAGCGATGACACCAAGATCATCAGTTACCTTTCTGTTCGGGAGGTCAAGAAGGCCCTCTATTGGATGGGCGTGGAGCTCTTTAAGGATCGCGTGGTGCTGGGCTGGGCTGTGGATCCCAAGCTCAATAACGCCGTGCAATGGCGCGCGCTTTTGGCAATTGCTGATAGCTGGGTGCGGCCGGAGTTTCCGCTCACCGGGCATCAAGTTATGGCCGCCAATGTGCCCGCAGGCCCGGACGTGGGCCGCATCATGCGCGAAGTAGAAGAATGGTGGGTGGATGCAGACTTCATCGATGATGAGCTTTCCATCATCGAGCGCCTCAAGGCCATCGTTCAGGCAACCGTGTATTAGGGCGAGAGTTTATGGGGAAGAGATTTCATGACGCTCAGTGATCTTGCGGATATAGCCAGTGTGATTGCTGGCCTGGCTGTGGTGCTGACACTCCCCATACTGATTATTTCGATCCGGCAAAACACCAAGGCCCAGCGTGCGATAGTGGTGGACAATCTTGCCACCGCGATTGCCAACATAAATGCACCGCTGACTTCCGATCCCGCTATCGGGGCCGCCATTCAGGCGACATCGGAAAACTGGCATACCGCCACCCGCGATCAACGCATCATGGCGCACTATTTCTTTTATTCCATGTTCAAGCTGAATGAGAATGCCTGGTATCAAATGCGGGCAGGCATCCTGGAGCGGGATGTGTGGGAGGGCTGGGCGGCCAATATGGTCAAATTCTATCACCTGCCGGGTATTCAAGACGTGTGGTGGCCAGCAAGAGCCAAATCCTACAATGAAGATTTCTGCGATTATCTCGCAGCGAGTACGCCACCGGACGTGGGCGAGCTCAGCGATATATTTGATTGTGAGAGCGATCCAGAAAGCGAAAAGTGCGGTGATGGGGATGGATGATTTTCCGGATCAGGTCCACGGCTGCCTTGGTGCCGTTGTGTCTGAATATGGCTTCAAAGAAGATGACCGGACCCACCACAGTATTTCCTATGTCAGCGCCAAAATGCTTCTAAGCCTTGCGTTCAATCGGGGGGAGATCCACGCCGCCCTCGAGCCCTTGCCTACAGATGAAGATGATGATCCGGACTATGTCGCTCTGCCAGCCTTGTTTGTGTTTCTGGAATTGAACGCGCCCACGGATCGTTTATTCCTTGCCGTGGACACACCGGCTCGATTGCAAGCTGATCTGGAGAAGTTCGCAGGTCTGCTGCCGAAGATCGAAGACTATCTCCTCGGGCGCATCACAAATTATGATGCGATCTGGGACCGGATAGACGCCCGCGATCTTTTTGCCTGATCAGAACGCTGCCATCAGCACCATTACGGCCATGGCCATGATGATCACCGATCCAACGGTGAAGAACGTCGCGCGGATCTCATGCGACTTCGCCGTCGAATAGGCCCAGAAGTGAAGCGCGCGGGTTGCTACAAATCCGTAGAAGAGGCCTTGGGCGAGCGCGAGCGACGGACCCGTCAGCACAAAGAGGAAACCCATCACCCAGAATGCCGGGATGTTTTCAAGATCATTGAGCTGCATACGGCGGGAGCGCTCCACGGGCTGGTGCGCCTCCAGCTGACCCTCGCGCGGTTTGGGATTGGCCATGCCGCCGGCGGCATCTTCGGGGTTTAAAAACCCGCCGCCCACTTTGAACATCTGCGCAACAGTGATCCAGCCTTGCAACATCAGCTTTAACCCCATGAGGGCGGCGGCGATGGCGTAAGTAGCGAATACGGGATTTTCTAGGGTCAGGAGTTCCATGGGTTCTTCCTCGCATTTTTCTTTTTGATTCGCTGGGAAGCGTAGCACTCTCTAATGTTGTCATTCCGGGGCGAACGTAAGTTCGATCCCGGCAACTGTGTTTAGGCAGTTTGTTTATTCCATGTTGTTTTGTCTCTTATAATTGCATTGAGGATGGTGAGGAGTTTCCGCATGAGGGCTGTGAGGGCCACTTTTGAGGGCTTTCCGGCTTGCTTGAGACGGTCG